>JAAYCX010000010.1 GCA_012729555.1 Acidobacteriota bacterium | reverse complement strand
TTCGGACCCATTTCAATGGTCCTTGGTCACCGTTTTCTCTGAAGTCACCACCGCAATCTTGTTTCCAAGGAGCCAGAACCGCATTACAATGCTGTTTTCGGTGCGCTTCGTGAATGAAGCGGTTTAATGCCCGGCAATTATTTAAAATTCAGGTTTTACCAAGGACAGGAAGGATCCTCTGCCGTATTTGCCCGGGAGGCATCCTCTTGATTTGGAGGTATTGTAGCCGAAGCCCGGCGCGATCAAAATGGATTAATTACGCACGGGTATTTGTTGCAGGCACACAATCGCGCCAAACCGGGCGGATCGGACCGACCAGCCTGATCCGCATTATCTCGACTATATAGGGATCTTGATCCACCAAGGGGGACAGTGGTGACTGTCCCCCCGATCAAAATGAAACAGGGCAGGACCCGACGGCCCTGCCCTGATCTGAAATACCCGAACCCGGAGCCGCTTACTCGTACCGGAGCAGCTGGACCCCCTCGTTCCATTTGTTCACGGCCAGGAACTTGCCGTCGCGCGAAACGTAGGGCGCGCCGAACCGGGCGGGGAGGGGTTCCTCCTTCCAGGTCTTGCCGCCGTCGGCCGTGCGCAGGGCCATCATGCCGCTCTTCCCCTCGAGGCCGAGGACGACGACCCCGTGGCCGGCGTCGGTGAAACGTACGGCCGCCTGCGGGATCTCGTTGATGAAGGGGCCGCCCGCGAATCCCTGGATTTTCGGGGCGCTGAGGCCCAGGGGACGCGCGGTCCAGCTCTTGCCCCCGTCCGTCGTGACGTGGAGCACGCCCGCGTCGTCAAGGAGGTACCCTTCCGCGGGGGTGCGGAGCGACACGGCCGCCACCTTGGCCACGCCCTGGGGCAGGGCGAGGGGCTTCCATGTCTGGCCGCCGTCGGCCGTCATTTCGAATTTGTCGCCGAAGCCGAGCCAGCCCGTTTTTGCGTCCGCGAAGGCCATGATGCACCCCATGCCCCCCGCCTTTCCTTCAAGGGTTTTCCAGGTCTTGCCGCCGTCCGTGCTCACGCTGACGGTCTTCATCCCGCACTGCCATACCGTCTGGACATCCACGATGTCCACGAAGTAGAGTCAACCGCCGCTGGTGTCGGCCACCGTCCAGGTCTGGCCGCCGTCGAAGGTGAGGTGCGCCTTGCCGACGTCCCCGGCCCCGCCCGTGAACCCTATCTTCCCGTCGAGGAACGAGGCCATTCTCATCTTCTCCCCGACCTTCGGTTGGGGATCGACCATTTTCCACTCCCCGGCCTGGGCCGAAGGCTGGAAGGCCGCGAGCCCCCCTCCCACGGCCAGGACCGCCGCCAATACGCCCGTCATCAGGCTCCATCGGCCATGTTTCATCTTTGTTTCCCTCCAGAAGTAATTGTTGTTTCATTCCCGGCCGACACGACCCGGCCGGAATGGCGCAGGTCCTTCGGTTCTGACCCTCAATGATGCCAGACTTGATATTACTACAGAACGGGCCGGGCGCGGCCCCGACCCGACTTTTTCGCAAATATCGCCCGCCGGGCTCATGCTTTCCCCCCGCCCGCACGATATGAACCCCGAGGGCGGTCGGCGCCTCCCGGGGGGGAGATCCGTCCGCCGCGCGGGAGTTGTGAGGAAATGGGCACGAGATTCTACCTGGTCGACGACGAACCGGCCGTGGGCCGCGTCGTGAAGGCCGTCCTGGCCCGCGCGGGGATCGACGCGATCCTGGAAACCGACAGCGCCCGGGCGGCGGAGCGCCTCCCGGGCGAGAAGTTCGACGCGGTGTTCCTGGACGTTCACATGCCCGCCCCGGACGGCTTCCAGCTGGCTCGCCTGCAGCGCTCCGGCGGATTCAACATGCACACGCCCATAGTCATGATGACGGGGGACGAGGATCCCGGGGTCATGAACCGCGGGTACGAGGCCGGGGGCAACTTCTTTCTCTTCAAGCCGCTGGACCGGCGCCGGATCCTGCGCTTCGTCAAGGCCTCCGAGGGCTTCATCCTGCGCGAGCAGCGCCGCTTCCGCCGCATCCTGCTCGCCCTCCCGCTCGCCATGGAAACGGAGAACGGAACCGTGCACGCCACGACGGAGGACATCAGCCTGAACGGGCTCCTGGCGCGCGTGTCCCGGCCCGTCCCCGCAGGCAGTGCGGTGCGCCTTTCGGTCTTCCCCCCCGGGACCGACGTCATCACCATCGAAGCCAGGGCCCTGCGGATGGTCGGCAGGGACCGCCTGGCCTGCATCTTCGAGGGGATGAGCCGGGAGGACAACGACGCCCTGCACCGCCTGCTGATCCCCCTCATCCGCTGATCCCGAACTTCCGTCCGGGGGCATTCCGGCCGCAGAATTTGGTGTCGCCGGTTCGTTTTCATAGTAAAATCGTCTCCATCGCGGTATCGCGCCCGAAACCTTCAGCGGGAGAAAGAAGACGGCCATGCCCCATCTCTTTGAAACGGGAATGTCGACCCTGCCCCGCCGCCTGGCGCTCACGAGTATGGGGTGGCTGGCGTTGATCGCTCCCGGGGCCCTCACCTCCTTCGGCGCCCAGGACCCGCCCGGGGAGGCCGGCGCCCAGGCGGAAATCCATTCGATCATGAGCGAGGAGTACGACGCCTTCGAGTCCGCCAGGAGCGAACCGGACCCCGAGCGGCGCGCGGAGCGGCTGTTCGAATTCATCCAGAAGCACCCCGAATCCCCCCTCATCAAGCAGATACGGAACGAGGACTATGACGGCGTCGTGCGCGTCGAACAGGAGTACCGCGCCTACTATACGGTCCTCGGGGAGCCGGACGCGGAAAGGCGGGCGGCCGCGCTGTTCGAATTTCTCGCGCGCAGCCCCGACTCGGGCTTCGCGGCACGGGCCGGGGACGACTTCCTCGCGGCCCTGAGTTCCCTCTACCAGGACGGAAAATACGAGGCGGTGTTCGAGTTGGGGGAGCGGTGGCTCCGGGGTAGCCCTGCGGATGTGAGGGTGTCCTCCTTCGCCGGAAACGCCGCCCTGCAGCTGGGCCGGCACGCGGAGTGCGCCGCGCGACTCGAGCCGGTGTACGAGGCCTCGCCCGCTCCCGCCCTGGCGCGGCAGATCCTGGCCTGTCACCTCGAAGCCGGTCACCGGGAGAAGACGGTCGAATGGGCCGAAAAGACCTTCGCCATGCCCGAGTTCGCCGGCGATTACGCCCTCCGGTATGACCTCGCCACGCGCCTTTACGCCGCCGGCGATCTCGAGCGGGCGGCCCGTTACGCCCGCCTCGCGCTCGAATCGATCGACCGGGCGGCGATGTCCGACGGGGAAAACCGGGACCTCGTGCGCAAACTCGTCCGAGTCTGCCGCCACATCGTGGCCGCCTCCCTGGCCGAAAGGGGGGACCACGCCGCGGCGGTCGCGGAATATGAAAAGGCCCTGGCGTCGGAGAAATACGCGGAAGGGTTTTACGGCATCGGCCTGAGCCTGGACAGCGCGAAGGATATCGAAGGCGCCCTCCCCTACTATGCGGCCGCCGAACTGATGGGGGGCCCCGTCGCGCCCAGGGCGAAGGAACGGCTGGAGATCGTGTACCGGACGCTGCACAACGACTCCCTGGTGGGGATCGACAAGGTCTACCGCAAGGCCCGCTCCCTGCTCGGCGAAACCCCGGAGTAGGCGGCAGGGGGCCTGGGCTGTGTGACGAAACTGGAGGAATACATCCTGATGAAAGCGACGACCAAGGCAACGCCCATGATTGCGGCCGCCCTCCTCTGGACGGGGCTGTCCGCGGCGCAGGAACCGGCCGGGGACGGAGCAAAATCCCGCCGCCCGAACATCCTGCTCGTGATCGCCGACGACGTCGGCATGGACGCCACCACCAACATGTACCCGGGCATGATCGCGGACCTCGTCCGGCGGTACGGTCCGGAGGGCTTCGACCATCCCGATTACGGCAGGATCGACGGCAAACCCGCTTCCACCCCCGTGCTGGACCGCTTCGCCCGGCAGGGGATGCGGTTCGCCAACGTGTGGGCGCACCCTTTCTGCTCCCCCACCCGCGCCGCGGTGCTCACGGGGCTGTTCGCGGCCAAAACCAAGGTGACGACCTACGCCGACGCCCTCTCATCGAAACACACGAGCTTCGTCCGGATGCTCAAGGAACAGGGGGGGTACAGCACCGCCGCCTTCGGCAAGTGGCACATGGCCGGGCTGCCGGGCAAGCCGGTGGACTATCCCGGCATGAAGCCGAAGCAGGCGGGGTTCGACCTTTTCAGGGGGAACCTCCACGCCGCCATCAATTCGTTCTGGGACTACGAGTACCTGGTCCAGGACGCCGCGACCCCGGCGGACCGGTGGCGCTCCGAGCCGATGCCGGTGAAATCGCTCCGCGCGATCGCTCCCACCAACTACGCCCCCGTGGTCAAGGTCGCCGACACCATCGAATGGATCACCGCCCGCGAAAAGGAGGGCCGGCCCTGGTTCGCCTGGCTGGCCTTCAACCTCTCCCATACCACCATCATCCAGCAGCCGAGCGCCATGGCCGTGCCGAACGCCGACACCCTCGACGCGCCGAGCCTCGCGGAGATGAAGGCGTGCGGGGGTACCTTCGGCTCGAACACCGTCGGTTCCTGCAGCGGCGAGGCTCTCAACCGGGCGATGACCAACTCGCTCGACACGGTCTTCGGCCGGCTCCTGGAGGCGGTCGACGCCGTCGCCCCCGGCACCTACGTCATTTTCGTCAGCGACAACGGCACCCCGATGTACGGCCGGCCGCAGCTGGACTTCATCGACAACATGTACATCACGCGCAAGGAGCGCGGCAAGGGGACAGCCTACGAGAGCGGGGCCCGCGTCGCCATGGCCGTCCGGGGACCCTCGATCCCGGCCGGCGGCGAGAGCGCCGAGTTCGTCCACGTGGCCGACCTCTTCTCCACCGTCCTGGCCCTGGCGGGCCTCACCCCGCCCGGGACGGTGTCCGACAGCACGGGCGCCGCGAAGGTGCCGCTCGACGCCGTGTCGCTCGCCCCGATCCTGTTCAACAGGGAGAAAACCGTCCGTGACCCGGACCGGGACTACATCCTCACGGAAACCGAGAATCTCATGACGGGGGGCACCAAAATGGTGGGAGCCCGCAACGCGACCTACAAGGTCGTCTGCACCGGCGGCGCCGACGACTGCCTGTTCTACAACCTGAAGCGCGACCCGCTCGAGGAGTACCCGCTCTCGAGGCCCGCCGGCTGCGCCGATTACGAAAACGGCGGGTGGACGCCGGCCGATCCCGAATGGCACTACTGTCACCTGGCGGGCGTCGTCGCCCGGGATTCCTTCCTGTCGGAGGACATCCGCTGAAATCCTGTGCCTTCCTCCCCACGACGCGCGCGGAGATGCAGGCCCGCGGCTGGGACGCACTCGACGTGCTCCTCGTCACCGGGGACGCCTACGTCGACCACCCCTCCTTCGGGGCGGCCGTCATCGGGCGGGTGCTGGAGGCCGAGGGGTGGCGCGTGGGCGTCGTCGCCCAGCCGGACTGGGCCGACCCGGCGTCGCTCGCCGTCATGGGGCGCCCCGGCCTCTTCTGCGGGGTCACCGCGGGGAACCTCGACTCGATGCTGGCGCACTACACCGCCGCGCGCCGCAGGCGGAAGGAAGACGCCTACACCCCCGGCGGCGCCGTCGGCCGCCGCCCCAACATGGCCACGGTGGTGTACGCGCAGCTGGCGCGGCGGGCGTTTCCGGGAGTCCCGACGGTGCTCGGGGGGATCGAAGCCAGCCTGCGCCGGACGGCGCACTACGACTACTGGCGGGACCAGGTGCGCCCCTCCATCCTCGCCGACGCGAAGGCCGACATCCTGGTGTACGGCATGGGGGAGCGGGCCGTCGTCGAGATCGCCCGCCGCATCGCCCGGGGCCTCCCCCTGGAGGGGATCGCGGGGACGGCCCGGATGCCGGGCGCCCGGGAGTCGGACACCGACCGTTTCGCCGACTGCGTCCTCCTGCCGTCGCTCGAGGAGTGCCGCGCCGACATCCGGAAGGTGCGGGAACTCACGCGGCTGACCGAACGGGAGCAGAACCCCTTCTGCGGCAGGCCGCTCGTGCAGCGGCACGGGGCGCGCGCCGTGCGGATCGAGCCCCCGGCGCCCCCCCTCAACACGGCGGACATGGACCGCGTCTACGGCCTCCCCTTCGCGCGGGCGCCGCACCCCTCCGGCGGGGAACCGATCCCCGCCTTTACGATGATCCGGGATTCGGTGACCGTGGTGCGCGGCTGCGCCGGAGGCTGTTCCTTCTGCGGGCTGGGCCTGCACCAGGGCCGCTTGCTCTCGAGCCGCTCGGAGGAATCGATCCTGGGGGAGGTGCGGATCATGGCGGCCTCCCCCGGTTTCAGCGGCACCGTCACCGACCTGGGGGGGCCGACGGCGAACCTGTACGGCTGCGTCAACGGCGCGGTCGCCGCCTGCCGCGTCTGCCGCCGGGCGAGCTGCCTCTTCCCCTCCCTCTGCCCGCACCTCGAACTCCACCCGGAAGCGGCGATCCGCCTCATGCGGCGGGTGGAGGAGGTCGCGGGGGTGCGGCACGTGTTCATCCAGTCGGGCATCCGGATGGACGTGGCCCTCCGAAGCCCGGAATATGTCCGGGAACTGGCGCGCCATCACGTGTCGGGCCATCTGAAGGTGGCCCCGGAGCACCTGCACCCCCGGGTCCTCCGGAAAATGCGCAAGCCGGGCCCGGAGACCTTCCACGCCTTCCGCGAGGCGTTCGAGGCCGAAAGCCGCGCGGCGGGGCGCCGGCAGTACCTGGTGCCCTACTTCATCTCCAATTTCCCCGGTTCGACGGAGAGGGAGATGGAAGCCGTCGAACATTTTGTCCGCCGGGAGGGGTGGAAGCTGCAACAGGTCCAGGATTTCATCCCGCTGCCGATGACGCCGGCCGCCGCCGTTTACGCGGCCGGTCTCGATTACGAAACCGGCGAGCCGGTCCCGGTGGTGCGGGGACTGGCCGGACGGCGCGCGCAGATGCGGCAGCTGCGGCCGCGCAATCCCGGGCGCAGGCGCGGCCGGCCTCCTCACTCCTCCGGGTAGGCGTAGTCGAGGCCGAGGCGCTGGAACCAGCTTTTTTCCAGCTTCTTGATCTCCGCCAGGAGGCCGGGCGCAAGCGGCGGCGGGGTATGCCCGAGGAGCCCGAGCGTTTTCTCCCGCAGGAGCTCCTCGCTGTGGCGCACGGGGGCGGCCGGTGCGGCCTTCGCCCCCCGGCTCCGGTCGAGAACCGAGGGCGCCCAGAAGTCCCGGAAATGCTCGAAGGTGTGCTCCTCGGCGAAATAGCTCCCCCCCGGCCCCACCTTCCCGACCAGGTCCAGGGCGAGGGTCTCGTCGCTGACCTCCAGCCCCTGCGTCATCGCCCCCGTCATCCCGATCAGCTCGTCGGTGAGGACCATCAGCTCGGGCGAGATCATGGTCGCGTGGTCCATCAGGCCCACGTCGTGGACCATGTTGGCGCCCGAGAGAACCGAAGCCAGGCACTGCTGCGCCGCCTCGATGCCGGCCTGGAGCCCGAGGACCTTGGCGTCGGTGCAGCCGGCCGTCCCCAGCATGGGCAGGTCGTAGTGGTGCGCCAGTTCCGTGGCGGCGATCACGAGGAGATTGAGTTCCGGGGAGCCGTAGGGGTAGATCGTGGTCTTCATGTCGATGACGTTCGGCATGCCGCCGTAGACCACGGGGGCGCCCGCCCTCTTGAGCTGGATGATGGCGAGGTGGCTCAGGACCTCGGCGTTCATCACGGCCAGGGTCCCGGCGAAGGTGGCGGGGGCGGTGGCTCCCGCCATCGGCATCGAGTAGACCACGTTGGGGACCCCGTGCTCCGCCAGGAGCAGGCTCTTCTCCAGCGCGTCCCGGCCGTGGACCAGCGGGCTGATCGGCTCCACCGACCCGAAGAAGAAGGGGCGGCGGCGCAGCTCGTCGGCGCCCCCGGCCACGAGGGCGCACACCTCGAGCTGGTCCCGCAGGCTCTGGAGGTTGGCCATGGAGGACCCGAGCGGCTTATCGCTGTTTTCGAGCTGGATCATGAAGGACACCTTCCCCGCCAGGACCGCGGGGAGCCCCTGGGGGTAACCCGCCCACATGCTCGTGAAGGACCACGCCAGGTTGGGGAGCGCGTCGATGAGGCGGGCATTGGCCACCACGTCCGAAATCCGGCAGGGGCGCCTCCGCCCGTCCCGGGGGTCCAGGATGTCGGGCTGGTCCGGGGTCCCGCCGAAGGTGCAGCGGCTGCCCGAAAGGGTGACGTAGGGGGTGCCGTCGCGCTTGTGGAGCACGATGGCGCCCGGCGCGCTCGCCAGGGCCTTCTCGATCACGTCCCCGGGGATGCGGACCTTTCGGGGATCGGACACGTCCGCTCCGGCGCCGTCGAGGAGTTCCAGGGCCTCCGGGCAGTCGACCGTCACGCCGACGCGGGACAGGATCTCGAGCGTCGCCTCGTGGATACGCTCGAGCTGCCCGTCATCCAGGCGGCGAAATGTGGGAGGGGTGAGTTCCAGGGTGTAGCCTTCCATCGGTGTCCTTTCTTTTGGGGGAATTGGTCCATGCAGGTCGTTGCCCCGGGTCAGGACACCGGCCGAGAATCATTTAGTATACTAAATATTTCTACACAAAGCAAATCCTGCCGCCAATCGATGGCCGTCATCCAGGTTTCCATGGGAGAACGGTCTGAGGGAAACAGTCCGGGTTCGGCTGCGGGAGGCTGGAATTGCGGCTTTCGCCCACTTGCGGCGACAGCAACGCCGGGCGCTAAAATTTCCCCCACCAGCGGGCAAGGAAACTGAATGCACCGAAAAAGCCGGAGCCTCCCTCCGGAATCCAGTGGGGCACGCTCCAGACGCTCGCATAGAGAACAACCACGGCGATGGGCACCTTCGGCAGGAACACCTTTTCCCTGCGGGATTCGGTCAGGAGCACGATGCCGGCCAGCGTGAACCCTGCATGAATCCACCGCCCCCAGTCGGTGGCGAAGACAAACAGCGGCACAAGCGGGATCATGCATGCCAGAAGCCACAGGCTCAGGCGCCTCGGTTTACGGGCCAGAAACAGGGGGACGAGGGCGGCCGTTAGGGGGAAAAGGTACAGCAGCAGGTACCGGGGCAGGGGAATGACGACCCGGTCCCAGGCATGCTCGGAATCCAGGGCAAGCCAGCGGATGGCCCCGCCGCAGATCTCCGGGTTCAAGCCCCTCCCCTGCAGCGAGAGGCAGATCTCCTGTGCCGTCCGTTCCGTTCCGCGGAAGGCGGCGGAGAACAGGAGCCCCGCCGCCGCGAGCGCCAGGAAGCCCGCGAGGTACATCTTCCCGGCGGCTCTCTCCCCCGGGTTGGCCTGCAGGAACCTCCAGAGGAGACAGACGAAGAACAGGACGCAGAGCGAGACCAGTTCATGGGAGAACACCCCGAGTGCATAGCATCCGAGCGATGCCGCGGCATACGGGTGACGCAGCCGGCCCTTCATGGATCCGAGGGCCAGGAGGCTGAACGAAAGAAATACCAGGATCTCCTTCCTGAAGCCCGCCTCCATGTCATAGAGAGGAAACAGGAGGATGAATGCCGGGGAAAAGAGCAACGCCAGCCAGCCGGCGCTCCGGCGCTCGGAGAAAAAGAGCCGCAGAACGAGAACGGCGACGGTGGAGTGAACCAGCACCTGGAGCCAGAACGTACTCCAGAGGAGCGGGAACCCCAGCCCCGACAGGCCGTGGAGGAGCTGTCCCGTCAGTCCGCGCCGGACCCACCCCCCCTCGAAATTGATCAGCCAATCGGCCGTCTTCCATTCGTGTCCACCGCGCCCGACCTGAACACCGTAATGGGCGCAGACCGCCACGAGGCACAGGCCGGCCAGGGCCACGATCGCCGGCCGCCAGGCGTTCACCTCAAGGTCCCGGCCAGCGAAAGGGCGGGAACAAAGGGCGCGCATCAGGTGTCCCCTTCCATCGGAATCATCCGGGGTGGACGTCATCCCCGGTAGATGATCACTGCGAACGTCACGATCCATCCCAGCAGCGCGGCTTTCATGCAGGGATCCCCGTAGAGCAACTCCGTCGGGTCCGCGCTTTCCTTCCTGATGCAGGTCAGATGCAGGTAGCGCAGGATGCCCAGCAGCACGAAGACGGTTGTCAGATAAAGCCTTTCGCTCTGAAACCTCTGGGCGGCCCCCGATGAAACCGCATAGACGCTGTAGGCGACCAGGAGGATGAGGGCCAGCGCAGCCGTGGCGGCATCGACGAAAGGTCTGTAGCTGCCGGCCGCCCGGCGCGTCACGAGGCCGGATCCGGTCAGCAGAAGCACATCTTCCCTGCGCTTGCCGACCGCCAGGAACAGGACCAGCAGGAACGACAGGGCAACGATCCAACGCGAGATCTCGACTCCGCCGACAACCCCCCCGACATATATGCGGATCACGTAGCCGAAGGCCACGATGATGACGTCCAGTACGGGAATGTGTTTCAGTCCCAGGCTGTAGGCGAGATTCATCAGCAGGTACAGCCCGATCAGGAGGAACGAGGGAGGTCTGAGCTGGAAAGCCAGGACCAGGCCGAAACCGCCCAGGAGCGCCGCCGCGGCAGCGGCCGCCCTCACCGACACCAGATCGGCGGCCAGTGGCCGGTCCCGCTTCACTGGATGACGACGATCCATCTTCCTGTCCCGTGCGTCATTGACGATATAGGCGGCGCTGGCGACAAGACAGAACGCCGTGAAGGCGATGCCCGTGCCCGCCAGGAGCCCGGGATCCATTATGCGGCCGGCAAAGAACGCGGGCAGGAACACGAAGAGATTCTTCACCCATTGCCGGGGCCGCAGAAGCCTGAGCAGGCCGCTATACCTCCGGATAGGACTCAAAATGCCTTCCCCACTTCGTGTTCCTTGCATGAATCCGCTGCAGCCTCTTCCCTCTCAGGGGCCACCAAAGATAGTCGTGGTAGAGGTAGGAGCCGAAGATCAGGGTGTAGACCAGCGGCGTGCGGACGAGGATTTTCTGGAGCGCCTTCAAGGGCCCGAACCAGATGGCGTCTCCCACCCTGCTCGCCATGTTGTCGCCCACCGAGAAGCCGAAATTCGCCTCGGCGATGTCATGCCCGAGGACGTCGATCTCCTCCATTTTTCCCGTTCCCCAGCCGCTTTCATCCGCCAGGCGGATATAGTCGATGGCCATCGGGTCGAACCCCATCATCCTTGCGGCGACCGCATCGATGGCGGCCGAGTCGGCGCTCGCCAACATGAAATCCTTTTCCACCGGGACCATGGTCCTGGGACCGGGGCCGTTGCCGCAGAGCGTGGCGTCCATGACCGAAAAAATGCCTGAATGGATTTCCTTCTGGATGGCCAGCAGGTCCGCGAGGGTTTGATGGATCCAGCTGTGGGTATAATGCCGCTTCGTGTTCAGGAGCCCGCCGAACGCGTTCTTCATGGCCCCGGTGGTGGTCGTGTAGATGTGGGTTTTGAGCGTGGGCAGATGAAGGATGTTTTTCCCCACGAAATATTCGGGGATCCTGATCCCCTCCGGGTATATCCGGTGCAGTACGCGCATCGGGGCGTTTGGGGTGTAGCGTATCCAGGAAATGTCACGCGGGTCGAAATTGAAGAGTTCTTTGACGCCATATTTCCGGTAGATCGGTGTGAGCCGGTTCAGCCGCCCCCCTTTGTGCGGGTTGGTGACAACGGTGTCGTTATGGACCGCCACGATATCGCGATATCCGGCATCCCTCAAAGCCCGGATCACGCCCTCCAGCTGCCAGGGTGTGGTGTTTGCGCTCAGGAAGGGCAGATGCCAGGTGATGTTGTCCTTCAGAATGGTCGCGCGATCGCGCGGCAGGGCCTCCCGGAACCCGGCCAGTTCCATCAGACGCTGGATATCCTGCATCACCCGCTGGGGCGAAGTCTTGACGACGGCTACGCTGGATCTGCTCATATTCCCCCGGGGTGACGATTTAAAAACGATCCCCGTCGCTCCCCGTCATGGCCGCCACCTTGTAACATTCGGCCAGGGTGGGATAGTTGAAGACGGTCTCGAGGAAGTAGTCGCGGCCCCCGCCGAAGGCGAGCACGGCCTGCCCGATGTGGACGAGTTCGGCCGCCCCCTCCCCGAGGATGTGGACCCCGAGGAGGCGCCCGGTCCCGCGGTGGAAGAGGAGCTTCATCAGGCCGCGGGTGTCGCCCACGATGTTCGAGCGCGCGATCTCCCCGAAGCGCGCCAGGCCGGTCTCATAGGGAACCCCCTCGGCCTTCAGCTGCGCCTCGGTCGCCCCCACGGTGGACATTTCGGGGATCGTGTAGATGCCGGAGGGGAGCGGCCGCGCCATCGGCGGGGCGGGTGCCCCGAGGGCGCAGCAGGCGGCCCGACGCCCCTGTTCCATCGACACGGAGGCCAGGCTCGGGAACCCGATGACGTCCCCGGCGGCGAAGATGCCGGGAGTGCGGGTCCTGAAATGGTCGTCGACCCCGATCCTCCCCCGGGCGTCCGCCTCGAGTCCCGCCTTTTCCAGGCCGAGGCCCTCGACGTTCCCCTGCCGCCCCACCGCGTAGAGCAGCATCTCCGCCTCGAGCGCCCCCCCTCCCAGTTCCACGCGCACCCCGCCGGGCGCCCTCTCGATCCGGCCCTCCTCCCCCAGCCGGAGCGAAACCCCCAGTTCGCCCAGGTGGGCCCTGAGCCCCTCCACGATGTCCCGGTCGAGGAAATCGAGCAGGCCCTCCCGCTTATCCACCAGCACGGTGCTGATGCCCAGGACCGCCGTCATGCAGGCATACTCCACCCCCACCACCCCGGCCCCCATGACGATGATCGAGCGCGGCAGGGAGGGGATGGAGAGGAAGCTCTCGGAGTCCACCACGGCGGCGCCGTCGAACGGGACCGACGCGGGGCGCGCGGGGGTGGAACCGGAGGCGACGAGGATGGAGTCCGCCCGGACCTCGTCCGTATCGGCGCACCCCTCCAGGCCCAGCCGGCGGCTGTCGAGGAAAAACGCCTCCCCCCGGAGCACCTCCACGCCGCTGCGGCGCAGCTGCCGGTCGAAGACCCCGCTCTCCAGTTCGACCACCTGGTAGGTCCTCCGGCGCAGGTCTTCGGCCGTAATCGTCTCCTTGACCGTATACCCGGCGCCGTAAAAGCCGCGCTGGCGGTACCCGGTGAGGTGCAGCACCGCCTCGCGCATCGCCTTGCTGGGAATGGTCCCGGTGTTGACGCACTCGCCGCCGGCGGCGTACCGCTTCTCCACGATCGCCACCCGCGCGCCCAGCCGCCGGGCCTGGATCGCCGCGGAGTGCCCCGCGGGGCCGCTGCCGATGACGGCGAGATCATAGTGTCGGGTCATGCGTCCTCCGGATCGAACCGGTCCCGTCGACCGGGAACCTCAGAGCAGCTTAATGCATGGGAGGGGGAAAGAAAAGGCGAAGGCGCCCGCGGGCGGCCGGAGGGCTCAGAGGCCCTTCCGCCGGTGGACGATCAGGCGCGGGTTTTCGGACCGCCACCGGTAGTAGCCCTTGACCTCCTCGAGCGTCATGAGGGTCCAGGGCGACAGGGCCGAAATCCCGTTCTTGCTGAACACCAGGTTGTCCGCGATCTGCACGACGGCGTGGAAGAAGTCGCCCGACTCGTCGACGAAGGCGATGATGTCCCCCAGTTCCAGCTCCCCCTCGACGATGAAGTAGTCCTCCCGGAGGGTCCGGAGGGCGACGGCGTCGTCGAGAAAACGGTCGTCGGGCCGGGACGAGAAGAAGTTGAGCGCCGTCCAGAGGCAGTTGGCGACCGTGGGGCGGTCCAGGTCCGCCACCGACAGCTGCGGGTAGCTGTAAAGGCGGTCGCGGGCGAACGGGGGGAGGAGGTGGACCACGTCCACCGTCTCGCTCTCCCCGCGGGAGATCGATTCCAGCAAGGGCCTGATTTCGGTGCGCCGCCCCCCGCGCCCCCAGTACTCGACGAGCGCGTCGAGATCGCCCGGCGCCCCCACCGAAAGGCCAGCCAGGACCGTCCGCTGCCGGAACAGCCCCTTGCCCAGCCGCCGCAGCTCCTCTTCACCGATCTCCGCGCGCACCAGTTCGATGTCGGAGAAGAGCATGTAGTCGCCGTCGCGGTAGACCAGGGGCTCCACCAGGCCCCGGGTGCGCCCGTCGATCATCGCGCCGCCGAGCCACTCCTCCAGGCTCGCCCCCCGGAACCGGAAAGCCTGCACCTGGTCTGGATTGAATCCGTTGCCGGCCAGCAAGTGGTAGAGTCGGCCGCGCAGCCCCGGCTCGAGTCCCCGAACCCAGGCCGGGTCGGGCAGGAGGAGCACCCCGCCGGTGCGCCGCTCGGTCCTCATCTTTCCCCGCAGCCGGTCGGCGTCTTCCCCGGGCACCCCCACCGCCCGCAGGAGAGCGACGGCCCCGTCGGCGTCCGTCCCGGGGAAGAACCAGGCGGGGTGCGGCGAAAATCCCCAGTCGGTGAACACCAGTTCCATGGGAGGGGCGATGACGATGGGGAGGAGGGTCAGTTTCCCCCATCGCCCCACGCGTCTTTCCTGCGCCGGGTCCGGGGGGCGGCCTTCGGCCGGCGCCTCCGGCTTGAGGAGGAAGGCGGCCACCGCGAGCCAGGGCGCGACCAGGATGACGAGCAGGGAGATGAACCACGGTCTCGGGATGGCCAGGTACGTCACCGCGCTCCTGGCGGACCCCGCCCTCTCCGCCTCGGCGGCGGCGCCTCCCCCGCCCCGCAATGTGCCCATGGGTCTTTTGATCTTCACGTTCATTAGATACTGTGCCCGCCGGCGGATGTTACGGAATTTGATCGAAAACTATGGGGGTAGTTGCCGGTCCCGGCCCGCACGGGGATCCTGCCGGGGATGAACCTATTGTCTATCCGCGGCATCAGGGATATAAACAGATTAGGGGATGTTTCTGTCCCGCGGCTGGGCGGGGCGATTGGGTGGACAGCGCCTGATGACGGATCTTGCCATATACGGGTTTGGAGCGTTCGGCCGCGAACTGGCCGCGATCGTCCGCTCGATCAACGAGGCGGCGCCCCGGTGGAACGTCATCGGCTATTTCGACGACGGCGTGCCCGAGGGCCGATCCAACCGCTACGGCGGCGTCATCGGCGGCCTCGGGGCCCTGAACCGTCATGAAAGGCCGCTGGCCGTGGTCATGGCGATCGCGTCCCCGGACACGGTGCGCGCCCTGGTTTCGAAAATCACCAACCCCCTGGTCCATTTCCCCAACCTGGTCGCCCCCACCGTGCTCTTTTTCGACCGGGAGAGCGTCGGGATGGGCCGGGGCAACATCCTGGGCCACAACTGCCGCATCAGCTGCGACGTCGAGCTCGGCGACTTCAACCTCCTCAACGGGGAGGTCTCCCTGGGCCACGACGTGAAAACAGGGAGCTTCAACGTGATGCAGCCCGATGTGCGCCTCTCGGGCGCGGTGACTGTCGGGGACGGCAATTTTTTCGGCGCCCGCGCCCTGGTGCTCCAGGGGGTGGCCATCGGCCGCGGCACCCGGATCGGGACCGGGAGCGTGGTGATACGCAGGACGCGCGACGGGGTGACCTATTTCGGAAACCCGGCCAGAATCATGAAGAATCTTTGACCTTTTTGGATGGGATCCCATGAAGCAGAAATTCATCGAACGGTTCAGGGAAAGCCTGCAGCTCGAAGACCGCGACATCCACATGGACGACGAATTCCGCGAATACGAGGAGTGGGATTCGCTCGCCTACCTGTCGCTGATCGCGATGCTGGACGAGGATTACGACCTGCGGCTCGAGGAAGCCGAGTTCCGCGAGCTGCGCACCGTGGGGCAGGTGTACGGCGCGGCGACCGGGGCATAATGGCGTACCTGGACTTCACGGGAGCCGGCATCACCGCGCTGGCCGCGGCGGTCCCGCGCACCGTCATCGACAACTACCGGTACACGGGGCACTTCCCGGCCGCCGATGTCAGGGAGATCGTGGACAAGATCGGCGTGCGCGAGCGGCGGTTCGCGGATCCGTCGACGACGGCGTCCGATCTCTGCTTCGCCGCGGCCGAAAGGCTGCTGGCCGACAACCGGGTCGACCGGGAGGAGATCGACCTGCTGGTCTTCATCTCCCAGACCCCCGATTACCGCATGCCCGCCACCTCCGTCCTGCTTCAGGACCGCCTCGGCCTCCCCCGGTCGACCCTCGCCTTCGACATCAACCTGGGGTGCTCCGCCTTCCTCTACGGCATGGCGGTGGCCTATTCGCTGATGCTCGCCTCCGGGCTGCGAAGGGGCCTGGTCCTCGACGGGGAAACCCGTTCGAAGGTCTATTCCCCCAAAGACCGCACTACGGCCTTCCTGTTCGGGGACGCCGGCGCCGCCGCCCTCGTCGAGCGGGACACCAGGTTCGGCGCGTCCCACTTCTCGCTCCACTCGGACGGGTCGCGCGGCGACCTCATCAGGATCGACGCCGGGGGATACCGCCGCCCGAGTTCGGCCGAAACCGTCAGGGAGCGGGTGGTGGACGGGCACGGGAACGTCCGCAGCGAGGAACAGGGGTACATGCACGGGGCGGACGTGTTCACCTTCGTCAACCGCGAGGTGCCGCGCGACATCCGCGCCCTCCTGGCGCGCACGGGGCGCGGCCTGGACGGGTTCGATTACATCGTCCTGCACCAGGCCAACAGCTTCATCAACGCGCACGTGGCCCGCAGGCTCGGGCTCGACCCGGAAAAGGTCCCGTCCACCATCGGGAAGTACGGCAACACCTCCTCGGTCTCCCTCCCGCTGACCATCGTCAGCGAGCTCCGGGGCCGGATGGACGGGCACCGGCTGCTGCTGATGAGCGCGTTCGGGGTGGGGATGACCTGGGGGTCGGCCATCGTCCCCTTCGTGGACTGCCGGATCAGCGAGATGGTGGAAGTATGAACCCCTTCGGCCTCGAGGGAAAACGGGTCGTCGTCAGCGGGGCGTCCTCCGGGATCGGCCGGCAATGCGCCCTCGCCTGCGCCGCCATGGGGGCCTCGGTCGCCCTCATCGGCCGCGACCGGGAACGGCTCGGCCGGACGCTCGCCTCGATGGACCCCGCGGGCGGCCATCGCCTCTTCGCCGCCGATCTGACCGATGAAGCCGCGGTCGTCGCCCTCGCGCGCGCCCTCGGCGAAACGTGCGGCCGGGTGCACGGCCTGGTCCACTGCGCCGGCGCCTCCGCCACCCTCCCCCTGCGTTCGACGACACGGGCGCGGATCGACGCGCTGTTTCACGTCAACGTCTACTCGGCCCTCTATCTCACCCGGGAGATCGCGAGGGCCGGCTCCTTCGCCGCGGAAGGTGGCAGCGTCCTGTTCATCTCCTCGGTGATGGGAAGCCGCGGCGAAACGGGAAAAACCCTCTACTCCATGACGAAGGGGGCGCTGCTGGCCGGGGCGCGCTCGCTGGCCTGCGAGCTGGCCCCCAGGAGGATCCGGGTCAACACCGTTTCCCCCGGCGCCGTCATCACCCCCATCAACGAAACCCTCCCCCACATCGCCGATCCGGAAAAGCGGAGAAAGCTCGAGGAGCGGCACCCGCTGGGGCTGGGAACCCCCGAGGACGTCGCGCACGCCTGCGTCTACCTCCTCTCGGACGCCGCGCGCTGGGTGACGGGCGCCGACCTGGTCGTCGACGGCGGCTATTCGGCCAGGTAGGGCCGGGCACCCATTCCCATTGTGCGGGCCGCACGAAAAAGGATACATTAGGGCATCGGCCGGAGGCCGCCCCGCCGCGCGCCTCCGGGAGGATAGGGGGAGCGTGCCATGAGGAAGTTCCTGAGGGTTGCAGCCTGTCTTTGGCCCCTGCTCGCGGCGGCCGCGTGCGGCACCCGCACCGGTCCCCCCGCTGCCGACGAGGTCCCGGCCGGGGATGCGGCCGGCGGGTTCAGGGTGAAGGTCGCGTGCGACCGGGAGTGCCTGGCCGGATTCATGACCCGATACCTCAAGGCCCTGGTCGCCCACGAGCCTTCCCGCCTCCCCCTCACCCCGGGGGCCAAATACACCGAAAACGGGATCCGACTGAACATCGGTCAGGGGCTCTGGCGGACCGCCTCGGCCATGCCCACCTACCGGGTGGACGTGATCGACGAGGAGGCGGGGGCCGTGGCGCTCCTCGGCAACATCAACGAAAACGGGAACCGGAACTTCCTCGCGACGCGGCTGAAGATCGAGGCTGGGGGGTGGATCTCCGAGATCGAAAGCATCGTGGTCCGCAACGACTCCATGGTCGTACCGGTGGCGGCCGGCGCCCGTTACGTCACGCATACGGAGCCGCACCCGCGCATGATGGAGCCGGTCCCGGCCGATGGGCGGCGGTCGCGGGCCGAACTGGTCGCCGTCGGCAACAGCTATTTCACCGGCCTCGACACCGACAACCACGGCGGGAACGTCCCTTTCCACCCCGACTGCCAGCGGAGGGAAAACGGCATCATCACCTCCAACAACCCCGATTTCCCGGCTGGCTCGATGCAGGCCCTGGGTTGCCGGGAGCAGTTCGACACAGGTTTCTCGGTGATCACCACCGACATCCGCGAAAGGCGCTTCGAGGCGGTAGACCCGGTCACGGGCCTGGCCATGGCTTTCGGCTTTTTCGACCACGACGGGAGCGTCGCCCGCTATTCGCGAACCCCGGACCGGGAGATGGTCGATGTCCGCCCGATGCTGCGCCAGCCCTACTCTTCCATGATCGCCGAGATCTTCAAGATCGAGGAGGGCCGGATCCGCCGGATCGAGGCGCTGCTGACCACGGTGCCTTACGGCATGGAATCGGGCTGGTAAGCCCCCCTTTTTTCCGTTGAATTCAGTCGGGCGGAAGGATACACTCCCTAATCAGGATTCAATTCCTAATTAGGATTTCATCGTGAAAGTCACCCGGGACGACGTACGGAGGCGTATCGAGAGTTTCGAGCAGGTGTGCCACAGCCGGGGGGCGAAGCTGACGCACCAGCGCCTCGAGATTTTCCGGGAGGTCCTCGAATCGGGCGACCACCCCGACGCGGAGCGGGTGTTTCGGGGGGTGAGGCGCCGGATGCCGACGGTGTCGCTCGACACCGTCTACCGGACCCTCTGGTGGCTCGAGGACCTCGGGCTCGTCACGACCCTCGGGCTCTCGCGGGAGCGGGCGCGCTTCGACGCCAACCTCGGCCGCCATCATCATTTTGTCTGCACCCGGTGCGGGCTGACGCGCGACATCCACAGCGACGCGTTCGACAGTCTCGACCTGCCGGACTCGGTGAAAACCCTCGGCCGCGCCGAAAGCATCCAGGTGGAGGTCCGGGGACTCTGCATTCAATGCGCCGCAGGCGACGATCCGGGCGCGAAAAACCAAGGGAGGGGAAAAGATATATGAGCGAGGAAAGCAAGTGCCCGGTGACGGGCGGAAAGCAAAAACCGATGACGGGCAGAGGCAAATCGGTCCGCGACTGGTGGCCCGACCAGCCGAACCTCCGGATCCTGCACCAGCACTCCCCGGCGGCCAACCCGATGGGGGCCGACTACAACTACGCCGAGGAGTTCAAGACCCTCGACCTCGGGGCCGTCAAGCAGGACCTCTTCAAGCTGATGAAGGACTCGCAGGATTGGTGGCCCGCCGACTGGGGTCACTACGGCCCGCTCTTCATCCGCATGGCGTGGCACAGCGCCGGCACCTACCGCACCCACGACGGGCGCGGCGGCGCCGGTTCGGGCAGCCAGCGCCTGGCGCCGCTGGGCAGCTGGCCCGACAACGTCGGCCTCGACAAGGCCCGCCGCCTCCTCTGGCCGATCAAGCGCAAATACGGCCGGAAGATCTCCTGGGCCGACCTGATGGTCCTGGCCGGAAACTGCGCCCTCGAATCGATGGGGTTCAAGACCTTCGGCTTCGCCGGGGGGCGCGTGGACGTCTGGGAGCCTGAAGAAGACATCTACTGGGGGGCCGAGGAGGAGTGGCTCGCCACGAGCGACAAGCCCAAGAGCCGCTACAGCGGCGAGCGGGACCTGGAAAACCCCCTGGCGGCCGTGCAGATGGGGCTGATCTACGTCAACCCGGAAGGGCCCGACGGCCAACCGATCCCCGCGGCCTCCGCAAAAGATGTGCGGGAGACCTTCGCCCGCATGGCGATGAACGACGAGGAGACCGTCGCCCTGGTCGCCGGCGGGCACACCTTCGGCAAGTGCCACGGCGCCGGTCCCGCGACCCACGTGGGCCCGGAGCCCGAGGCCGCCCCCGTCGAGCAGATGGGCCTGGGGTGGAAGAGCACCTACAAGAGCGGCAAGGGGGGGGACGCGATCGGCAGCGGACTGGAAGGAGCCTGGAAGCCGAACCCGACGACGTGGGACATGGGCTACCTGAAGGTCCTCTTCAAATACGAGTGGGAGCTCCTCAAGAGCCCCGCCGGGGCCTACATCTGGCTGGCCAAGGATGTCGACGAGGAGGACATGGTCGTCGACGCCCACGACCCTTCCAGGAAAAACCGCCCCATGATGACCACGGCGGACCTTTCGCTCAAGTTCGACCCGGTCTACGAAAAGATCGCGCGCCGCTACCTGGCCAATCCCGCGGAGTTCGCCGACGCCTTCGCCCGCGCGTGGTTCAAGCTGACCCACCGCGACATGGGCCCCCGCGCGCGCTATCTCGGCCCGGAAGCGCCGGCCGAGGAGCTGATCTGGCAGGACCCGGTCCCCGACGTCGACCACCCGCTGGTCGACGCGAAGGACGTCGCCGCCCTCAAGGCCAAAATCCTGGCCTCGGGCCTTTCCGTTGCGGACCTGGTCTCGACCGCCTGGGCGTCGGCCTTCACCTTCCGCGGCTCCGACTACCGCGGCGGCGCCAACGGCGCCCGCATCCGGCTCGCCCCCCAGAAGGACTGGGAAGTGAACGAGCCCGACAGGCTGGCCAAGACGCTCAAGACCTGCGAAAAGATCCGCGGGGAGTTCAACGCCTCCGCCCCCGGCGGCAAGAAGATCTCCCTGGCCGACCTGATCGTCCTGGGCGGGTGCGCGGGCGTCGAGCAGGCGGCCGGGAAGGCGGGGCATGACATCGCCGTACCCTTCACCCCGGGGCGCACCGATGCCTCCGAGGAACAGACCGACGTGGAAGCCTTCGCCGTGCTCGAGCCGAAGGCGGACGGGTTCCGCAACTACCAGAAGAAGCGCTACGCCGTTTCGGCCGAGGAGATGCTGGTGGACAAGGCCCAGCTCCTCCGGTTGACGGCGCCCGAGATGACGGTCCTGGTGGGCGGCCTCCGGGTGCTGGGCGCCAACTTCAAGCAGTCGAAGCACGGCGTCTTCACCCGCCGGCCGGAAACCCTGACCAACGACTTCTTCGTGAACCTCGTCGACATGGGGACGGAGTGGAAGCCGGTCGGGGAGGACGTCTACGAGGGGCGTGACCGCAAGACGGGCGACCTCCGCTGGACCGCCACCCGGGTCGACCTGATCTTCGGTTCGAACTCCCAGCTCCGGGCGATCGCCGAGGTCTACGCCTGCGACGACGCCGGGGAGAAATTCGTGCGCGACTTCGTGGCCGCCTGGACCAAGGTGATGAACCTGGACCGGTTCGACCTGGCCTGATCCGGCCCCGTCTGACCGGGGGGCGTTTCGGAATTTTCCGAAACGCCCCCTATCGGGCTTCTTCCGCCTCCCGCCGCAGCCGGGCGCGCAACCGCTCGAGCGCCGGCTCGAACTCCCGTCGCAGCGCCTCGAGCGCCCGGAGGTACCCTTCGTCCCGCTCCATCACCGGCACCACCGCCGAACCCGAAATCCCGAGCGCCGCGAGCCGTTCCCGCGCCCCCGCAGCCTGTTCTGCCGCCAGCGCGGCACGGCGTCCCTCGAATTCGTCGAGTGTCCGTTTCCACCCCGCCGCGGCCTCTGCGTCGTCCCCCTTCCCCGCCAGCGCGCCTAGTCCCGCCAGCGCCCGTTCGGCCGCCGCCGGGTTCCCGAGCCCGATCGCCCCGGAGAGGCATTCCATCAGCCCCCGGCGCACGATGCGCCCGGCGTCCCCCTCGTGCCGTCCCGCTTCGACCGCCAGTTCCTGCGCCGCGAGGATCCCCTCGAGGTACCTGTGCCCGATCGCCTCCCCGAGCGGGCGGTACTCCTTCTCCCGCTGCCGGGCGATCTCCTCCGCGGAGAGTTCGGGCAGTTTCGACACCCGCTCCATGGCGAGTTCCAGCGCGCTCTTGATCCCTTCGTCCTCCAAAACGCTCTCCCTAAAGATATCTGAGGATGTACTCGAAATTATCCCGGACCGCCTCGCGGCCGCGGAGGAAGCCCGAATGCCCGTAGGGGTGCCCCGAGAGCAGCTCCTCGACGTCGAGCGCGGCCATCCGCTCGATGCTCCGGAAGAGCTGGTCCGGGTCCCCGCCGGGGAAGTCGGTCCTCCCGGTGCTGCGGTAGAACACGCAGTCCCCGGCGATCAGCACCTTCCGCTCGGGCCAGTAGAGGGTGACATGCCCGGGGGAGTGCCCGGGCGAATGGAGCACCTCGAGCCGGCATTCCGCTCCCAGTTCGAGCGTCCCCTCCTCCAGGTGTATGTCCGCTTTCCCTCCCATGCGCCCGAACAGCTCCTCGTCCTGCCGGTGCATCGCCACCTTCGCCCCCAGCCGCCGGAGTTCCACGGCTCCCTCGACATGGTCGGGGTGCCCGTGGGTGAGGATCACGAGCCCGATCGCGGAGGGATCGAGACCGTCGCGCCCGATTTCCGCGAGGAGCCGCTCGAGCGCCGGCTCCCCCGTCGAGGGGGTGAGGATGTGTCCGGGGTCGACCAGCACGTGCCGCCCGCCCGGCAGCACGCCCGGGAAGAGGCAGCTGTTGCAGTTGTTGTCCCGCCCGTTCCAGAGATAGACGTGAAAACGATCGAATACCTTCATGTTGTCTCCGCCGGCCTTGCCTGCCGGCTTGAATGTCCGGGCTGGATTTTACTACAGTTGACGGGCGGACCAAGGCGAAAAGCCGGAACCGGAAAGCCGGAACGATCCCGACCATGACGACAAGCAGCGTGGACAACTCGCTATACCGCAACCGGGCCGGTTCCTGGTGGGACGACGACGACGGCGCCTTCAGCACCATCCGCCATTTCATCAACCCCGCCCGCTGCGGCTGGTTCCGCCGCATCCTCGAGGCCCGCCCCCCGGCCGGCCCGGGGGCGCCGACGCTTCTCGACGTCGGCTGCGGCGGCGGGTACCTGGCCGAGGAGTTCGCCCGCTCGGGCTGCCGCGTCACCGGCCTCGACGCCGCGCCCGAATCGCTCGCGGCCGCGCGCCGCCACGCCGCCGCGTGCAGACTCGACATCGATTACGTCGCCGGCCGCGCCGAGCGCCTCCCCTTCCCGCCGGCCTCCTTCGACCTGGCCGCCTGCTGCGACGTCCTCGAGCACGTCGACGGCCCCGAAGCCGTCGTCGCCGAAATCGCCCGCGTCCTCCGCCCCGGCGGCCTCTTCTTCTTCGACACCATCAACCGCACCCTCCGCAGCCGCGTCGCCGTCATCGGCGCCATGCAGCGCTGGCGCGCTACGGCCTTCGTGCCCCCCGACACCCATGCCTATAAAAATTTCATCAAGCCGCGGGACCTGAAACGGATGCTCGAGACAAACCACCTCACTCCCGGCGCGATGCGGGGCCTCTCCCCCCGCTGCCACCCGCTCTCCGCCCTCCTCGCCCTGCGCCGCCGCGCCCGTGGCGCCATCTCCTTCGAGGAACTGGGCCGCCGCCTCGCCTTCGGCCCGAGCCGCGACCTCTCGATCTCCTACATCGGCTACGCGATCCGGCGCGAGCCGGCCGGCGGCTAGGTCCACTCCTTCCACCGCTCCGGCCGGTACCCCACCGTCGCCGCGCGGCCGTTTCGCACGATGGGCGTCTTCAGCAGGCGCGGGTCCCCCAGCAGCTGCTCGGCGACGTCGTGGATGACGTACGCGAGGTTCCGCTCCTCGTAGGCGCGCCCCTCCCGGTCGATGAGGTTGTCGATCCCCACCGCCGCGCCGACGGCGGCGAGCTCCCCCTTGCCGAGTCCCTTGCGCGCGAGGTCCACGAACTGGAACGGGATGCGCCTTTCCTGGAAATAGCGCTGCGCCTTCTTCGTGTCGCGGCACTTCAGGGTGCCGAAGATCTGGATGTTCATTCGGGTCTCCCGTCCGGCGCGCCCGGGGGCGTCTAGAAGCCGGGGATGATCGAAAACTCCCACCCCCAGCGCCGCTGGGGACGGTCGTTGGCGTGGACGTAGCTGAGCTGGGCGATGAAGAAGCCCAGGGCGTTGAACCGGAGGGAGCCCCCCCAGCTCGAGACGGGGCGTCGCGGGATCCCGAGCGCGCTCGAGATCTTCTTCGAGCGCCAGGCCAGGCCCGCGTCGTAGAACACGGCGGTCTCGACCGGCGGGAAGGCGCGGCTGGGGATGATGCCGAGCGGCCCCAGGGTCTGCAGGCGCGCCTCCACGTTCCCCACCAGCATCCGGCTTCCGAAGATGCGGTCGAAGGCGGGGCAGGAGAGCGCGCCGCCGGTCCCCTGGGTACACTCCTTCGGCGAGAAGGATCCCGGTTCGTAGCCCCGCACGAGCGACGGGTAGCCGAGCGAAAGTTCACCGAGGCGCCCGTCCTCCGAATCGCCGCCGTATCGCCCGTAGTGGAGGACCCGCCCGGCCAGGCTCAGCGGGCCCGCGATCCGCGCGTATCGGCGGTAATCGACGAGCAGGGTCGAGAAATTGAGCGAGCCCCCCGATATCCCCGCCTCCAGGCGGTAACGCTCCCCCATGATGGGGCTGGTGCCGCCGAACACGGAGGTGTCGTAGACCATCGCCGCGCTCCCGATCCCCAGGTTGAGGGAGTCGGGGGCGTCTATATCGTACCGCTCTTCGCCCAGGAACTCCCCCGTCACCCCCGAGTAGACCTCGATCGTCCCCTCGGCGTCGTAGGAGATGTTCTGGAACCCGCCGGAGAATTCGAAACGCCGGGCGCGGCTCACGGGGCGCGCGAGCGTCACGGCGGCCTGGCGCGAAATTTCCCAGAACCGCACCGTCCGGTCGAGCACGTAAGGCTCCCCCTCGATCGTTTCGAAGGTGCGGCCGTAGGCGCCGGTCAGGTAAGGCACCTGCCCGCCGCTCAGGCCCCAGTTCCACCTCGATTTCCGGTTCTCGTACGCGGCGATGCCCGAGAGGCTGTTGAGGAAATTGCCGCCGTCGATGGTCGTGGCGGTCTGGAAGGCCGTCATCAGGTTGTGGTGCCCGAGCAGGTCGCTCCAGTAGAACCCGATCCCCCCGCCGACCATCGACCCGAAGTTGCTGAACCCGACGCTGACGGAGGGGGGGGCGACGTAGTCGAGCCCCAGGCTGGGCTCGTAATCGGTCTTCTCGAACCCGGCCGGGGCCGCAAGCCCGGCCGTGGGCTGGGCCAGGTACGGCCGGATCACTTCCCTTCCGCGCTCCCGGGGGGGGAGGCCCCCCGCCCCCAGCGCGGCCACGGCTTCATCCACCGGGCCTCCCGCCAGCGCCTCCTCCCCCTCGAGGCGGTAGAGGGCGTAGTCCCCCCCGGCGTAGGCGCTGTAGACCAGCCGCCCGGCCCGCGTCGCCACCGAGAAGGCGGGGCTCCACTTCGAGATGCCGCTCACCCCCGTCTGCAGGCGGGTCAGCTGGCGGATGTCGCCGCTTTGGAGGTTCAGCCGGTACACGTTGGGGATCCCGTCCCGGTCGGAGACGAAAAAGAGCTCGCCGCCGTCCGCGCTCCACTGCGCCCCCAGGTGCTTGCCGGAGGGGAAGGCCTCGACCGGCCGGATCTCCCCGGTCGCGACGTCGATCAGGCCGAGGCGCAGGTCGCCGAAGGAGAGGCGCGAGAGGTCGGAGCTGAAGCGGTCGGTCGAGAACACGATGGAGCGGCCGTCGGGCGACCAGGCCGGGTGGAGCGCCGAGTACGCGTCGTCCGTCAGCCGCCGGGTGGTCCCCCGCCCCAGGTCCAGGATGAAAAGATCGGTGTACCCGCCCGCCATGCCCGAAAATACGATGGAGCCCCCGTCGGGCGACCAGGAGAGGCTGAAAAGGTCGGAGAGGTCGCCGAGCCGGTGCCGGCGGGTGACCTTGTCCGAGGCCAGGTTGTAGATCGAGACCTCCGGCCGGCCGGAGCGCACGCTCCCGAAGGCGAACTCCCGCCCGTCGGGGCTCCAGGCGCCGGCCGCGTTGACGAACTGCAGGCTGTCGAAGTGAGGGTCGAGGACCGTGCGGGTCAGGGTGCGCCGGACCCGGCCCGTCCGGGCGTCGGCCAGAAAGAGGTCGATCGAGAACAGGTTTTTCTCGGAGAAGAAGGCCACCCAGGCGCCGTCGGGGCTCAGGGAGGGGCTCACGTTGATCGCGCCCCCCCGCTCTTTTCCGATCAGTTCGCGCGCCGGGTCGAGCGGGACCGTCGCCTGGAGCACGGGGCGATAGATGGATTCCATCGCGGCGTGCCAGTCCCGGCCGAGTTCGTCGAGGCCGATCCCGAGCACCGCGGCGATGGCCCCTTCGGCGTTCCCGTCGCTCGCGGCCGCCTTCAGGACCTCCCCGATCACCTGGTCGCCGTACCGGCCCGCCACGTAGCTCCAGAAGGCCTGCCCCCAGCGGTAGGGGAAGTATTCGGGATCGTCCAGTTCGGAGACGGCGGGGAGCTGCCCCCGCAGGACCGCGTCCCTCATCCACATGGCGGTGTGGGGGTCGGCCGCCCCGATCGTCAGGTATTCGGCCATCCCTTCCACGAACCAGAGGGGGAGCATCAGCGCGGTGGGGACGCCGCTGCCGCCGAGGGTGCTCGTGCGCGAGGAGATGTCGAACTGGAAGGCGTGCACCAGCTCGTGGCCGAGCACGTGGTCGGTGTCCCCGAGCGGGCCCGCGAGCGGCATCACGATCCGGCGCCGCAGCCCTTCCGTCACGCCCCCCGTCGTCTCCCCGATCTCGTTGCCGATCACGGTGGTCCCCCGGAAATCGGTGTGGCTGGCGTAGAGGATGATGGGCTGCCGCGAGGAGAGCTCGTGGTTCAGGACGGCGCCCAGGCGCGCGTACCAGCGCTCGGCCATCCGGCCGAAATCGACGGCGGCCGCCTCGTGGTCGTCGTAGTAGTGGATGTCGAAGTGATCGGTCTTGAGGACCTTGAAATCGGGGCTCCGGTACCGGACCCGGTTCTGCCCGAAATACTGCGCCTGGGCGGCGGTGGCGACGAGACCTATCCAGAACAGAATCGAAACGATGCGGGTCATGGCGATCAGCTCCCGGTTGAAGTTTCGGTCCGGAATCCGGCTTTTCTCCATGTATAAGTCAGACCCGGCCCTTTGTCAAAGGGGGGGCGCCCCGCCGGCCGCTACCGGGCCGGCAGCTCGATCCGGCGTTTGCGCGCGTCGTCCTGGCGCCGGTAGAGGAGGAGCGTATGCCCCACCATCCCGACCCGCTCCGCCCCCGTCTCCTCCAGGAGCCGGGCGGCCAGCGCCTCCTTCTGCTCCTTCTCCTTGAAGCTGACGAACCGGACCTTGACGAGTTCGTGGCGCGCGAGGCCGTCCTTCACCGATTCGACGACCCCCGGCACGAGCCCTTCCTTCCCGATCATGACGATGGGCTTGCGCTCGTGCGCCAGCCCCCTGAGGTACGTCTTCTGAAATCCCTTCAATTCCGGCATGGTGTCCTTCCGCTGGTTTTCCCGGTCGGGAAAAGGTGTCATTATAAAAAACGGGACGCCGGGGCGGCACGGAATCCGTCCATGCGTCGCACCCGGTCTGCCCGACCTCAGCCGGCGGCCATGATCTCATCCCGCCACAGTCGATTCAGGAAATCCTCCCAGTGTATTGCCCGGATGTCCGCCTGCCGCGAGGCAACGGGGTCCTGACTTACCAGGAAATAATCAGTAAAAACCCGTTCCTCGGCAAGCGCCTTGAGCCCTTTAAAATCCCCAGGCGTCAAATGTGCGGCAGCCTTGACCTCCACCGCGGTCTTTTCCCCGATCAAGAAATCCACTTCGTGGCCATGCGTGGATCGCCAGTAGGTCAGCGGGAGCTTGTTCCTGCGGTAACTCAGGTACGCTCGAATCTCCATCCCGATGAACTGTTCGAAACTCCTTCCGAACAAATCGGAATTGCGGTCGATGGTCCGGGTTCCGGTAAGGGTGTGGGTGACTCCCGGGTCGAAGAAATAAAATTTTCCCGATTTGATTGCCTTTCTCTTCCTGGATTCGCTCCATGCAGGCAGGAAAAATCCAACCAAGGTATCGTCCAGGAGGCTCACATATTCCCTCACCGTAGTCGCGGCCACCTGGCAATCATTCGCCAGTTTGGTGAAATTGATCACTTCACCGTTTGCAAGGGCGATGGACCGAAGGAAACGGGTAAAGGGCGGCAGGTTCCGTATCAGCCCTTCAGCCATAATTTCCTCCTTCAGATACGTATTGACGTATGCGTCGAGTTCCTCTTCCGGTAATGGACTGAGATAGACCGTCGGCAGCCCACCATAACGAAGGTATCGCTGCAGATTGAAATCCGGGGCTTCCTTCCAGGTCAGGGGGAATAATCCGGCTTCCCAGACACGGCCGGCCAGCAGATTGGCCTGCCCCCTCCTCAACTTCCTGGCGCTGCTGCCGGTCAGAAGAAACCGGATTTCGCGGCCTTCAATCAGCCGGTGGACCTCATTGAGCAATTCAGGGATGCGCTGAATTTCATCGATGACAACCAGCGCGTGATCGCCGGCATCGATAAGGGATTCCAGGTCATAGGGTGCGGAGGACAACCTCAGGAAAATCCGCGAATCCAGGAGGTCGATAATGGTGGCCGAGCCCGAAAGCTGTTGCCTGACCAGCGTGGATTTCCCGATCGCCCGGGGGCCGAACAGAAAGAAGGATTTTCTGTCCAGCAATTCAGTCAGTTTGAGAGTTCGATCGACAGCCATGAAACCACTCTACCGCCGTTTGACCGGACAATCAACGATACCATCGTCAATTATCCCGATCGCACCCTCTGCCTGCGGACTCCCTCCTCTTGATGCTGTAGGCGAAGTCAGCGCGGCCCTGACCTCCACCGCCGCCCCCCGGCCGGAGAACGCGCTTCCTCCGGGAGTATAATGATTGTATGGAATCCCGGGTTGATGCAAAGAGCCGCCATCGCCTCCCGGGCACCGACACAGGACACAACGGATGGAGGACAACCATGAGCATACGGAACACCCAGACAAGAAACGGCGTCGCCCGGGGCGCAGGCCTGGTCCTGCTGGCGGTCTTTTTCGCGGCGGCGGCCCCGGCCCAGGTTGACCTGGGGAAACGGGATCCCGGGGCCATGCGTGACCGGCTCGCCCGGCAGGTCCGGTACGAGCTGGCCATGCTCGCGGATCATTCGGTCTTCGACAACCTCGCGTTCCGGATCGATGGGATCGACGGGGTGGTCCTGACGGGGCAGGTGGTGAGGCCCAACCTCAAGCAGGACGCGGAAAACGCCGTGCGCTCGATCGAAGCGGTCGGCAGGGTCGAAAACAAGATCGAAGTCTTGCCCCTGTCGCCCAGCGACGACGCCATCCGGCGCGCCGCCTTCCGGGCCATCTATTCCCAGGAGGGGCTCGATCGCTATGCCGTGCGGGCGGTCCAGTCGATCCACATCATCGTCAAGAACGGTCATATCACCCTGGAAGGGGTGACGGCAAACCGGATGGACAAGGACCTCGCGGGGATCGCCGCGCGGGGGGTCCCCGGAGTCTTCAGCGTCACCAACAACCTGACGGTGGAATCGGAATAGGCCCGTGCCTTTTCAGATCAGCCCGCCACCGCCCGGACGGCTTCCGCCATGATGCCGAGCCCCTCGCGCAGTTCCGCCGCGGTGATGGTCAGCGCCGGGAATACCCGGATGCCGACCCCCTGGGTCTGGCGCACGAAGAGCCCGCGGGCGAGGCATTCGTCGCTCACCTTCTTCGCCGTGTCGGCGTCCGCGAACTCGACCAGGATCAGCAGCCCCTTCCCCCGGATTTCGCGGATGGCGGCTGGGTGGTCGCGTTTCCACCCCGCCATGACGTCGAGGCAGATCCGGCCCATCTCTTCCACGTGGGCGGAGACGTTGTTTTCCCGGAGGTAGCGGATGACGGCGGCCGAGACGGCGCAGCCCAGGGGGTTCCCGCAGTAGGTGCCGCCGTGGTCCCCGATCTCGAGCTTCCGGGCCACCGCGTCGGTCATGGCGAACCCGCCGAAGGGGAAGCCGCCGGCGATCCCCTTGGCCATGGTGAGAAAGTCCACCTCCACCCCCATCTCGCCGGTGACGAACATCGGGCCGGTGCGGCAGAACCCGGTCTGGACCTCGTCGGCGATCATGAGGGTGCCGTTTTGCCGGCAGAGGCGGGAGGCGGAGCGGAGGTATTCGCGGGAGGGGATATGGACCCCGCCCTCTCCCTGGACCGGCTCGATGATGAAAGCGGCCACGTTGCCATCCAGCGCCTGCTCCAGCTCGGCCAGGTCCCCGTAGGCGACGAAGCGGTAGTTGGGCATCAGGGGATTGAATTTCTCCCGGTGGCTCGCCTGCCCGGTGGCCGAGGCGGTGCTGATGGTGCGGCCGTGAAAGCTCTGGTGGGTGGAGATCACGTCCAGCCGGCCCGTCACCTTCCGGGCCAGCTTGATGGCCGCGTCGTTGGCCTCCGCCCCGGAATTGGAGAAAAACACCCGGCAGAGGTTCGGCGGCAGCACCTTCATCAGTTCCGACAGGAGTCCGGCCCGGGCCGGGGAATAGGTGAGCCCGGAATTGGGTCCCTGGAGGATCTTGCGGCTCTGGCGCTCGAGCGCCTCCGCGATCACCGGGTGGGCGTGGCCGATGCAGGTCACGCCCCAGCCGGCGGTGAAGTCCAGGTAGCGGGTCCCGTCCTCGTCCCAGACGTATACCCCCTCCCCCCGGTCGATGGCAATCCTCTGCTTGACGAAAAACGGGGCCATGTATCGATCTTCGGTTTCAAACGTGTTCTGACTGGACATGATGATTCCCCTTCAGACGATGATGATTCCAGAGTTGTCCCGGCAAACTATACATGAATGAAAAGGTACCGCAGAACGAAGTGAACCGCCACCACCCAGATCAGCCCGTTCGCCTCCCTGCCCCTCCCCGCAGCCAGCTTGAGGACCGGGTAGGCGATACAGCCGAGGGCCAGTCCGTCGGCGATGCTGTAGCTGAGGGGGATGCCGATCAGGACTAGGAAGGCGGGGATCCCCTCGGTCGCGTCCTGCCAGTCGATCTTGACGACGTTGCGCACCATCATCGCCCCGACGATGACTAGGGCCGGGGCGGTGACCGGGTTCACCGATCCCCCCTCCGTCATCCAGCCGCCGCCGATCATCCCCACCAGCGGGGTGAAAAAAAGGGCCGCGAGGAAAAAACAGCCGGCCGATACCGCCATCAGCCCCGTCCTCCCCCCCGCTTCCACCCCCACGCAGCTCTCGATGTAGGAGGTCACGGTGCTGGTGCCGCTCGCGGCCCCCACGACGGTGCCGACGGCGTCGGAGACCAGGGCGCGGTTGGCGTTGGGGAGCCGGTTGTCCCGCATGATGCCCGCCTGCTCCCCCACCCCGATCAGGGTGCCCACGGTGTCGAACAGGTCCATGAAAAGAAACACGACGATGAAGGCGATGAAATCGGGGCGCAGGACGTGGCGGAAGTCGAACTGGAAGAAGGCGTGGTCCGAGGGGAGCCCGAACACGCCGGCGAACCGGATCTTGCCCCACAGGACCCCCAGGGCGGCCGAGAAGAGGATGCCCCAGAGGATCGCGCCCCTGACCCGGCGCGCCTGCAGGACGGCCGTCACCAGCAGCCCGCCGAAGAAGACGGCCACGTGGGGCTGGGCGAACGACTTGTTGAGCATCACCAGGGAGCCGGGCGGGGCATCGAGGATGACGCCCGCGTTCCTGAGCCCGATGAAGGCGATGAAGAGGCCGATCCCCAAGGCGATGCCGTTCTTGAGGCTGGGGCTGACGGCGTCCATGACGGCCTTGCGGAAGCGCAGCAGCGACAGGAGGAGAAACAGCACCCCGGAGATGAAGACGATGGAGAGCGCCGTCTTCCAGCCGTCGGCCACCCCCGCCGCCGTCACCCCCATCACCACGGTGACGAAAAAGAAGTTCTCCCCCATCCCCGGCGCCTGCGCGATCGGCAGGTTGGCGCATAGGCCCATCAGCACCGACGCGACGAAGGCGGCCAGGCAGGTGGCCAGCATCGCCGCGTCGAAACTCAACCCAGTCGGCTGCCCGGCGAAATCGGTCGAGAGCACCGCCGGGTTGACGAAGATCACGTAGGCCATGGTCAGGAAGGTGACCAGCCCCGCCACGATCTCCGTGCGCGCGGTCGTGTGGTGTTCCCTGAGCTTGAACAGTCTTTCGAGCATCGCGCCCCCTCACGCTGAACCCGACAGTATACATCGTATTGCAATTTCCCTCCTCTTTCGTGACAATACCGATGTCCCGGGAAACCGACCGATCGGCGCAATCGGACGGCGCAGTCGCATGGAGGCCCTGACATGAAGATGAAATTTCCAGCCGTCGTCCTGCTGGCGTTCGGGGCCCTCGCGGTCCCTTCCGGCCGCGGGGCGGAGCGGCCCGCAGAATGGATCCAGCTCGCGCCCCCGGCGCCCGGGGACACCGAAACGGAGCGGTTCGAAAACGAGCGCGTGTCGAACGTGCGTCATCCGAGCCTGGGTGTCTTCCGGTCCACCCTCGGGAACGCGCCGCGGCCGGCCGTGGTCCTCTGCCCCGGCGGCGGCTACTCCATCCTGGCGATCGTGAAGGAAGGGTACGAGGTCGCGCGCTGGTTCAACGCCCTCGGGATCGACGCCTACGTCCTCAAGTACCGCCTCCGGGAATTCGGGTATCCCGCGCCGCTGCAGGACGCGGCCCTGGCGATCCGCTTCCTGCGCGCGAGCGCCGCAGAGCGCGGGATCGACCCCGCAAAAATCGGGATCCTGGGCTTTTCCGCCGGCGGACACACGGCCGCGATGGCGACGACGCTCTACGCCTCCCCCGACGCGCTCACCGGGGGGGCGCTCGACAAGGTTTCGGCCCGGCCCGACTTTTCGGTTCTCGCCTACCCCGTCGTCACCATGTCCGATCCCCTTACCCACAACGGATCGCGCGCCAACCTTCTGGGGGACTCCCCGGCGCCGGAGACGATCGCGAAGCTGTCGCTCGAGCGCCAGGTAACCGCGGACACGCCGCCGGTGTTCCTCTTCCACTCCGCCGATGACGAGGCCGTCCCGGTGGAGAACAGCCTTCATTTCGCCCTGGCGATGGCGCGCCACGACCGCCCCTTCGCCCTCCATGTCGTCCCCTCCGCCCCGCACGGGATCGGGATGCGCCCCGGCTTCGGCCTGGCTTCCGCCTGGCCGTCGGCCCTGGCCGCCTGGCTCGCCGATCGGGGGCTGGTCGCCGAACATCGGGCCCCTGGTACGCAGGCACAAAAGGAGGAAAAGGGTCATGAGTGAGCCGGGATGTTCCACCTGCAGCTTTCGCGCCCGCTACGACGCGAAGCCAAAATCCCTCCTGGGCCGTTTATGGCGCTGGCACGCCAATTTCTGCCCCGGGTGGAAGGCCTACATGAAGTCGCTCCCCCCGGAGGAGAAGAAGGCGCTGGTCGAGGCCTACCGTTTCCCGGCCGGGAAGTTCGACTGACCCCGCTCCGCCGGCCGCACACGACCGCGGGATAGTGCGTGAAATCCCCGCCCGATCGTAATAAGATCGCCCGTGCCGGCCCGCAGCGGCCGGCACGTGAACGCCCTTTTAACGGAACAAGGAGAATCCGAATGCTGTCTTTGAAACAGAATGTCCTGGAAACCATGAAAAACGGCAAGCCCGACGCCTTCGTCAACGAGTGGGAACCCTTCCCGCAGGTATGGGACCCGGTCTTCTACCACCTGTTCAACGTGGCTCCCGGGGGGGAGGCCATCAATCCCTGGGGCGTGAAGATCTACTGGGGGAAGAACGAGCCCGGGATCATGCCCATCGTCAACGCCGAGACCAAGGTCTGCCCCGACGTGACCCGGTGGCGCGAATACGTCAAGGCCCCCGACCTCTACGCGCTCGAGCTGGACTGGACCCAGGCCAAGGCCGACGCCGAGAAGATCCGGGCGGAAGGCAAGTTCGTCCATGTCTGGCTCCCGACGGGGGTCTTCGAACAGCTCCACTTCCTTATGGGGTTCGAGGACACGCTCATGAATCTCCTGGAGGAGCCGGAGGCGATGCACGAGCTGACCGCCTACATCAAGGACTGGAAGCTGCAGCAGATCCAGATCCTCGTCGACAACCTGCACCCCGACGTCATGAATTTCCACGACGACTGGGGGGCCAAGCACGCCCTGTTCATGCACCCCGACGTCTGGCGCGAGTTCTTCAAGGAACCCTACAAGGAGATCTACGGCCTGATGAAAAAGCACGGCGTCATCACGATGCACCACGCCGACTCCTTCTGCCAGCCGATCGCCAGGGACATGGTGGACGTCGGCATCGACATCTGGGAGGGGATCCTGCCTTCCAACGACATCCAGCAGGTCAAGAAGGACACCGATTACAAGCTCACGCTCATGGGGGGGATCGACGCCTCCATCGTCGACCGCGAGGACTGGACCGAGGAGACCGTGCGCGCCGAGGTCGCCCGCGCGTGCAAGGAATATCATGAAGGCGGAATGTTCATCCCCTGCCTGACCTACGGGGGGGAAGGCAGCATCTTTCCCGGCGTCAACGACTGCATCATGGACGAGATCCGGAACCAGAACAAACTCTACTTCAAATAGCCCCGCTTTCCCCGAACCCTCGGGATCCTGGGCGTGGGGGGCGGCGCCGGCGCTGGTGCCGGCGCCCCCCCTCAAGGCTTATGCACAAGATTGCCCGGGTGCTCATCCATCAACCGGAACATCTCCGTTACCGCGGCCCTTCGATCGGTAAGAACAGTTATTCTCAGCAGCTCGCGCACCAGCGCACTGAGCGTCGTCCGGTGCCGCCGTGCATATTCGCACCCGGCCTCGAGCGTCTCCTCGTCAATGGCCACCGCCTGCAAAATCTTCGCCAGCAAACATCCGGCGAAGCCCGGCTTCCCGGGAAGTATTCAAGGTGTCACGCTCCCCAAAACACCGTTTTTGTTTACAATAATTATCATTTATGTTAATTATTGTATATGAAGTATGGGTCGCTGGTCGAGTTAGTCGGCTCCATGGAATGCTTTGATCTGCCTTTGCTTGTCCAGGCCTTCGACGAACCGCGCGAAGCCATCCGGGTCCAGTTATCCCGGTGGATGAGTGACGGCAGGATCATGGGCCTGCGTCGCGGTATCTACACGCTCCCCGACGCCTACCGCGGCGCAACCGTGCTGCCGGCAAGCCTGGCCAATCAGCTCTACCGGCCCTCCTATCTGAGCGGCGTGTGGGCCCTGGGCTTCTACGACATGATCCCCGAGAGAGTCGTATGGCTGACCAGCGCGACCTCCCGGGTTCCCCGCCGTTTCGACAACGCGTTCGGCGTTTTCGAATATCGCCATATCAAACAGGAGGCGTTTTTTGGATATGCCGCGGTCCCCTACGGCGACCGCTCCCTGTGGATCGCCGAACCCGAAAAGGCGCTGCTGGACCACTGGCATCTCACCCCCGGCGAGTGGACGCGCGCGCGCCTGGAGGAAACGCGCTACCAGCACTGCCAGCAGGCAGACAGGGACAAGCTTCAGGCCTATGCCGATCGGTTCCGGAGTCCGCGTCTGCATCGGGCCCTTGAACGCTGGCTAGCCGTGACGGCCGCGGAAGAGAAAGGGACGGTGACCCTATGAAGGAGCAGGCGCTGTCGCTCGTACGTGGAACGAAAGACCCGGGGCAGGGACTCAACCTGCTGCGCGAATACCTGCAGACGCTCATCCTGCGCTCTCTGCATGAGTGCGAGGCTTTCCGCAACCTGGCATTCGTCGGCGGCACCGCGCTGCGCTTTCTCCATAACCTGCCGCGCTATTCGGAAGATCTCGATTTCTCGCTGGAGTCTGAAAACGGCTATGCGGGCATGGAGTGGATGGCCAAGATCAAACGCGATCTCTCCCTGGCGGGCTTCGATCCCCACGTCACCTGGAACGACAGCACGACCATTCATACCGGATGGGTCAGGCTGGCAGGGATTCTTTATGACACCGGCATTTCCGGAGCGCCGGGGCAGAAACTGGCCATCAAGCTGGAAATCGACACCCGACCGCCCGGAGGCGCCCGGTGTGAAAAAACCATCATCACGCGCACGGTGACTTTTCTCGTCCAGCACTACGATCTGCCGTCCATGATGGCGGGCAAGCTTCATGCGGCCATCACGCGCAAATACGTCAAGGGCCGCGACTGGTACGACCTGCTGTGGTATCTGTCGCAACGCCCGCCGGTTGAACCGAACCTCCCCTTGCTTCAGAACGCCCTGGACCAGACTCATCGTCCGGCCAAATACGATGCCCGCGAGTGGCAGAGCCTGGTGATCCGGCGCCTGGCGTCCATCGACATCAAGGACATCGCCGGCGACGTCCAGCCCTTCCTGGAACACCCTCAGGACGCTTCCCTCCTGACCAGGGAGAACCTGTCCGGATTGCTTTCAGCCCGCAAATGATGCTTTTGTCGCTTCACCCGTCGCCGATCCCGCGTATGCCGCCTGCTCCGGCTATTGCCGGATCTCGGCCAGGATGCTGTGGTCGGGGTCCAGCAGTACCTTTTCCGGCTTCATGGGCAGCTTGACGACCGCGTTGTACGGCTCGGTGCCGTTGATCTGGATGTTACCGAGATAGCGCTGGGTGCCATCGACGAGGGCAAACAGCGGCAGCCGCATCCGGAAATCGCTGGAGACGTCCGACTGCACGAGCGTCATCGCCAGTTCGGTCTGCCCGGCGCCCGCATCGGAGAGCTTGTAGCTGAAGGTGTAGCGCGGGATTTCGGAGCCGTAGACCCACTGGTTGAAAAACCAGTCCATGGGCTCCTCCATGTGCTTTTCGACGATCCGCTGGAAGTCCTTCGTGGAAGCATTCTGTTCCGCATGACTCCTGGCAAAATCGCGCATCATGGCGATGAAGCGGTCGTCCTTCTCCTTGTTGGTGAACATGAGCGCGCGCAGCATTTCGAGGACATAGGCGCCCTTGTAATAGATGAGGCGCGAGTTTCCGGGCTGATCATATTCGTCGAGCTGATGATTCAACCAGATGGGTCCGGCATCGACCGGCCGGTAACCCGAATTGTTCTTGGAGAGCAGCCAGTTCCGGCGCAGATCCCAGTAGGAACTCCATTGCTTCGGATCGAGCTGGCGCAGGTAAAGGGCCGCCGCGTGTTCGGCGAATCCTTCGGAAAGCCACTGGTCATGATAGGTCTTCCATCCGACCAGGTGCCCCCACCACTGGTGCGCCATCTCGTGAACCGCGATCAGGTTGTAGAATTCGCGATCCTCGGGACTTACCGCAAGCTGCAGGTTGTGGCGCGTCGTGGCGTCCAGGAAAGCGTCGTAGGGCAGGAAAACCAGGTTCGGCCAGCTCTGGCCGAAGCCGCGCACGGGCTGTTCGGTGATCGATACCGCCTTGAAGGGAAGCGGGCCGTAGAGGATCTCGCAAAGCCGGAAAGCCTGCATGCTGACGCTCGCGGCGTGTTTGACGTTCGCCGCCGTACTGAACCCCCCCGTCATGATTCCATGAACGAGCGGCTCCGACGATTCGCTCAGACGACGCCGCTGGTCCGCCAGTTCGATCAGCGACAGCCCGGCCTGAACTCCCTTGAGCTCATCCGGCACCTCCTTGCCGGCATAGGCGGTGACCTCAAGATTGGCCACTTTCTGCGACGAATCCACGAATTCCCCATAGTTGAACCCAAAAACACAGAAAGGGATCTCGGACTGCCAGACGGTGATCCGTTCGTCCTTGACGGTCTCGGACGAGATCCGTGCGCCACTGGCGACGAATTGGAACTTTTTGGGAGAACGAGCACGCAGCCTGAAATGGGTCCTGTCGTTGAACGCTCCGAACCCGGGGATCCACGATTCACGGGACGTGACATAATACAGTCCCCTTCCCTCGCGATGCACGATCTGGCTGTCCCCGGTCGAGTCTTCCAGGTAGGCCATCGTGATCGTGTACTTCTCTCCCGGCCCGGCAGGCTTCGGAAGAATGAGCCAGGGGTCACTGTCGAGATCACGCGCCTCCTGGATGAAGGCGAGCCTGGCCCCGCTGCCGTCTTCGATGGAGCCGATGCGCAGGACGCCGTTGAGATGAAAGGGAACGACCCGGACGGGGGCTGCGACGGCAAATTCCATCTTCACGGCGGCCGAGACGCGATTGTCCCGGGTGAGATCCAGTTCAATCTCCATCGACTCGCAGTCCGCGAGGAGAGTGTGATGGTCTGCGACCGTCCCTCCGGAATACTCGGACGCGAGATGGAATCCCGCCACCCACTCGTAATAGTTTCCCGGATTCACGTGGAGCAGGGTGACCTCCTCGCCACGGCCGGCGGCGGGAAGCAGCAGCGAATCGCGGTTCCAGCTGATGTGATAGAGCAGATCGCCTTGATCCTTCGCCTTGAAATCGGCGAGGAAAAACCCCCTGCTGCCGCTGTCGGTGAGGTCGGAGAGCATCCGCGCCGCGAGGTTGCGCATGACGGGGTTTCCCCGGCGCCGGTTGTCCACCCAGTCGTTGAATTGTTCTCCGTACCGCTTCCGGGAGGCCTCAATCAGGGGATCCCCCGCCGCCTGCACCGGCCGCCGGGTAACGAGCCTGTCGAGCTCCTCCATGCTGTCGTCGGTAAAGAAGAAGACGGCTTCCTGAAAGGTGTCCTTCAGATAAGGGCTACCGGTGTATCGCGCCATCTGTCTCCGGTCGATATCCGAGGGTGGCTGCAACTCGAAGGTGCCTTCGCCCCGGAAATGGGCGGCGAGAATATGCCCGCCAACGGGCGCGGCAAAAGTGATCCGGCCGCTGAGAAAGGTGAAGGTGGCCGAATCGCGTTGGAAGACGACATTTTCCGTTTCGGCTACTTCGGTGCCGGCATGGATGGCGCGCAGCTCGTTATAAACCGCCATCAGTTCTTCGGCCGGAGCCTCGGACAGATCAGCGCCAGCGGCCAAAAGCGCGAAACCCAGGATGGACGACAGGAACAGGCTCATTCGTTTCACTCTCTTCACTCCGGTTGCAAAAGTCTGCCGAAATATGGACCCGCGCTGCACAGATAACCAAGATGGTATCGCAATATTCAAATAAAATGCCGCTTTTGTCAAACTTTCAGCGACCCGTTCATGCTCCAAACGCTTTCGGCCCAAAGGCCTCCCGGGGCAGCTTGAGCAGTCGCTCGTTCCGCCACACGCGCACGATTCTGTTGCGCAGGGCATCTCGCCGATAATCCATGCGGGAAGGAGGATGAATCAGCTCCCGCAAAAACGGATGCTTGAATTCCGGAACCGTGCGGCCCATATCCGGATGATCGGGGAGTCCTTCAATGCGATGGAATATCCCCGCCGCGAGCGGCTGGCTGACTTCCGGCGCACCCTGCTCGATGTACCACGCCTGCAATTCCTCCAGATCCCGCACGGCGGATTCGGCAAATCCGACGGGGATGCTTCGAGGCACGGGATTACTCCAGACCCAGGCGCGCTTTGGCTTCCCGGATACCGATTTCGCGCTTTACCTCCAGGTCCGCCAGTCCCTCGACGACGGCGCGCATGAAAGCCCGCTCTTCTTCAGACTTTTCGTATTCGGCGACGGACTGGACGACGGCAACCCCTCGCCCTTGGATGGTCAGCAGGACCGCGCGGCGAGTGGCCGCGACCTGCTTCAACACACAGCCGGGGTTGATTTCAAAGTCACCGACAGTGACCAAATCCTTGGAAAACTTTTTATTCATGACCGTACCCTCGGCTGGACCGTTTACCAAGTCTTTTGATAGCACCGGTTTCATGACCATTCTATAGCATCGAACTGTCACCGACATCGAAGGATCCGTCTCTCGATAAAGGGCGATTGAAGGACTCCGGTCGCCCTTCTCACGGGCATCATGATTCCCGAAAGCACGGGACGAGGACCACAAAGAGCAGATGCCCTCGCGACCAGCCCAATACCCGCCTATTGACCTTCGGCCTCCTTGGGTTGCGAACCAGCAAATCCAGCCCTTATGTCTGTTTGTTTCGGGCAAAAACACCTTTTCATTTCCGCTTTTCTCGATATACTTGATAATATACTTGGAGATATATATGGGCAAACCGCTGATGATCCAGGAAGAGGATGATCGCCGCATCGATGTCCTCAAGCGCCGACTGAAGATCGCCCGCAAGGTGGACATCGTCAGGGCCGGGCTCGAGCTGCTCGAGAAGGAAGCGGATCGCCGGGACCGAATCCTGCGCTGGAAACGGGCCGCCGCGATGGCCGCCGCCACCAGCCGGGAGGTGAATGCCGACTTCCAGCCATACTCCAGGCTGAAAAGGAGCTGACGGTGAACCCCCGTCAATGGCATCTATATGTCGTAGATCTTGAGCCACGTGTCGGGACAAAACCCGGCAAGCAGCGTCCCTGCCTCGCCATCCAGCCGTTGGAATTCGCCGAGGCGGGGCTTGGCAGCACAGTCGTTCTGCCCCTGACTACGAGACTGACTGACGGTGATGCCTTCCCCCTGCGCGTGCGCATTCCGTTGGGGACGTGCGGGCTGGAGTCCGACCGCGACGTCCTCGTGGACCAGGTCCTGGCCTGGGACAATTCGCTATTCCGCAGAGAACTCGGAGTTTTGCCCGAAGCCCTCATCGAAAACACAAAGGCTGCGCTCAGGGACTTTCTCGATCTGTAGAGCCAATCTCCTCAAGACCGCAGCAAGAGATGGACAGTGCCCCTTCGCGGGTTTATGACGCCTTTCTGTTAAGGGCGGAAGAAACAATATAGGCCGATCGCGACATCCCGTGCTGTTTTGCCAGTCGATCGATTTCCTCCATCTGGCTTTTTCGAGCCGTGATATTGAATCGTCCGACCTTGTCCGAGATAGTTACATCCACCAAAAAAGCTATAGCGTCTTTCAACGCCTTATCGCGGGTTAGATTGTCAAGATTGGAAGCTTCCGGGATCTCATCCCCATCCTCCAGCATTCCTTCCATATGCAGGGTCAAAGCCTCGACTGCGTTTCTGCGCGCTTCCTCGAGAGTTTTACCGGCAGTTATGCATCCGGGAAAATCCGGGAAACTCACCCCGTAATCTGATTTTTTCTCTTTGTGCAGATAGGCGATGTATTGCATTTATATACATCCTTCGTTTCCATGGAGCCGCCCTTTATCAATCGCGGCTGTGCAGATGTTTTTCAAGCTTGATTCCGGCTTGTTTTTCAATACTCTTCAGCGTCCCCCCCGGGATATCTCTTTTAGGATGCGGGATCGTAACGCGCCCTTTTCTCTCCGGATGCTTAAGCTGCTTATGGCTGCCGACCTGATTGACCTCGTACCATCCACCCTTTTTGAGCAGCCTGATTACCTCCCGACTATCCATAGCCCCCCGCTTAGCATGCACATAATACACACCTTGTACACACTTCGTCAAGGAATATAAGAGCGGTCGAATCGATGCAAGAGACAAATTTGAACATGCAGCCCGTGAAAACCAACCGGCTCATACTCGCGGGATGATTCGGGAAAGAACCTCGCCCCGAAGTAATCCAACCCCGTTTCGGCATCCCGTTCTTTGCCGGTGAATATTTTGGCAACGTCATAAGCCTAGATGTACTATTTAAGCCTACTAGCAGCACTTCCCTTATGGAAACGATACTCAACTACAATACGCCCGCAACACCATGTTGGGATCCCGTTAATCTTAGCCGGTTTGAACCGCCACCTATCAATAGATTCCATCATCGCTGAAACGCCAATAGGATTTCCCGATAATATCCGAATACACTCGGCCTTACCTTGGGGATCATACCGCACCTCCATTTCAATTACCCCCGAGATGTTTAATTTTCTATCCAAGCCCGGTGGATAGAGTGGCTCAAAATATTCCACATGAGTGCGCATATCTTCGGCACTAAAAAAAATCATCGCAGAGGTTTTCTCAAGGTTCCGCTGATATTCACAGCAGGAGCCTCCGTTAGGCTGCATGAAAAGGAACGGCAAGAGAAGAAACAACAAAGCGCCCATCATTTCACCCTCTGATTTTTTATGGCTTCCTTTTCCGCCTCTTCCGTTTGTTGGTCAACAATCCCAGTCCCATGTCTGCCATGCGGAGCAATACGCCCAAAATCGCCAAGTAGCACATGCCGAAGTTCGTGATGTATCGTGACGGAAATGCCATCCAGGGACATAGAGTTTACTACAACGTTGGTAAAATTGCCCGTTGACCAAGGCCCCGGAACACCCTTTCCATATGGGAAAAACGTGTACCCCAGGAAACTGTTGCTGTTTGAGTCGTTAGGATTTCCGGGGGTCATGGTTGTAGGAGCAAGATCTGTATTGCCCGTCCTCGCATCCCAATGAGTAGCACTCAACACGCTAAATTGATCGTCAGGATTTAATACATCAATCTTTGCAGTTGCCGAATGATCGCCTGCCAACTTCTGTAGCGTTTGCATGTTGCCCGATTCGCTCGAATAATCGGTATCAACTTCAACTCCATATTCACCTTTTGCAAAACCATTCTTGCCGTCACCTTTGATCAGGCGTACATGCGATCTATCTTCCTTATTGAGCCCTGTGAGCATTTCATTGAAGCAGTCCTGAATTGATCCAATCCCGCATTGGCCCATGACAATATCCATTCCATCTGGATCTATGTACTTTAGAGGATTGTTTCGACCATATGCATAGAGATTAAGTCGCTGCGGGTCAGCGAGCCGTTCTTTTGTAATCCATATCGGATCGACGCTGGTGAATCGCCCCTGAGCTGCTGATAGGTACCTTGCCCCAAAGTAATCCAGTCCCGTCTCCGCATCCCGTTCTTTGCCGGTGAACCGGGGCACGAAAGCCGGACGCTGCGCTGTTGTGCAAAAACCGGAGTGCGTCATAACCATAGGCTGCCAATCGTAACCATATTGTCTCCGTCACTGGGGCAGCACAAAATGACCACGCTATTCATCATCCTCCTCCTGGCTTTCCTTGTCCTCGCAATCCTTTTTGTCCCGGGGTGCCGAAACTATGCCCACGAAGAAGCGGACCCCCTGCTCATTCCAGAATGCGGCGGCGGCATCGAGGATGTCGCGCGCGGTCGCCAACTCCTCCGGGGCGTTTTCCCGGAAGGAGTCGGGGTTTTCGACGAGCAGGACGTAGCCTTCCGTTTCGAGCCAGGAAAGGTCGGTGAGGCACTCCTCGAAGGCGTCCCAGTTGGAGCCGAAGTAGGGGGGGAAGCGGAGCAGATCGGCGGCGGCGCAAAGAAAGGCGGTCTTGTCGTCGATGCCGGCGAGGTCGAGGTGAAAGAGCTCGAGGCCGGAGCGGGCGGCGGCGCGGCGGAATTCGGGCACGGCCGCAGGCAGGAGGTCGTAGACGCCCGAACGGCGGGGGTCGGCGAATAGGTGGTCCCACTGTGTCATCGGTTCACTCCCGGATACGCCTGAAGCTGTCGTAATGGTCGTCGGTGTAATAGTACTCGCCGCCGGCGCCGGCGACGATGCGGCGCGCGCCCCGGTCGCGCGACCCCGGGGTGACGACGGTGTATTCGCGGTAGTAGCCGCGCGCTTTTGTCGGGAGCAGCCGCTCCCGGTTGCCGAAAACGGTCCCGTCCCTGCCGTAGGGGAAGGGGCCGCCCGTGCGGATCAGGTCCAGGGTGCGGCGCGCCTCGCGCGGGAGATCCCCGAGAGCGATTTCGGGGAGGCCCTCCTCCGCCGTTTGGACCGGGGGGGCGATTTCGAGCCGGGCGGCTTCGGGTGCGGTGGTCTGCCCGCAGGCCGAAAGCCCCAGGAGAGCGAGCGCGAGCAGGATTACGGCCATCAGGAGCGGCGGGGCGAAGGCTCGAAGGTTTCTCTTCTTGTTATTCATCCTGTCCCCTGGTTCCTGGTTCATGGGCGCGGGCCGGGGTCGGGGAGGCGCAGGGTGCAGCGGGCGCCGCCGCCGGGGTTCGGGCCCAGGGTGAGGGAGCCGCCGAGGCGCTCCATGATCTGGCTCGATACGGCCAGGCCGAGTCCCGTCCCGCGGGTTTTCCCGGTGACGAAGGGGCGCACGAGCTCCTCGGGGTCGCGGCCGCCGAAACCGGGGCCCGCGTCGTCGACCCCGATTTCGAGCAATCCCCCCTCCCGGGCGAGGGTCACCCCGATCGCGCCCCCGGGGGGAGAGGCCTCCAGGGCGTTCAGGAGGACGTTCAGGAGCACCTGGCGCATCCCGGCCGGGTCGGAACGGAGGGTGACGGGGCCGTCGGGGAGATCGAGGGTGATGCCCGCGGCGGCGAGCTTCGGCTGGAGCATCGACCGGAGGTCGCCCAGCAGCGGGACCAGGTCGAACTCGCGGATCTCGGGCTCGCGGGGGCGGGCGAAGTCGAGCAGGTCGCTGACCAGCCGCTCCAGCCGCTCCGCCTCCCCCACCACCGTCCGGAGCCGCTCCTGGGCCGGGTGCCCCGGAGCGAGATCCTCCTGGGCCAGCTGCGTCAGCCCCTTCATCGCCCCCAGCGGGTTGCGGATCTCGTGGGCCAGGGAGGCGGACATGACCCCGAGAGCCCGCAGCTGCGCCTCCTCCCCCTCCCGCGCCTTCAGTTTCAGGAAGCGGTCGAGGGTGCGCAGGAGGAAGAAGGTGAGCCCGAGGATGATGAGGACCGCCATCGCGGAGATTGCCAGCTGAAACAGGGCCAGGCGCCGGATGAAGTCGGCGGAGGAGGTGTAGAGCCCGATCCGCATCTTCCAGTCGTTCATCCCGGGGGACGCCTCCCGGCGCCCCCGGCGGGGATGCCCGAGCGCGTCCTCGAAGAGGAAGAGGTCGGGCCCGGGATCGGCTAGGGCGCCGGCGTCCCCGGCCGAAGCGAGGATGCGGCCTTCCGGACCGACGACGGCGAGGAAGGCGGCGCTGCCCGAGTAGACCTCGTAGTGCGTGTCGAGCAGCGATTGCCAGTACTCGGGGTTGTTCCGCCTGCCGGCCCCCCGCGCCTGGGTGTCGAGGGCCGCGGCGATTTCGTACCCGCGGTTGTCGAGATACTGCGAGCGCAGGCGCGTAAGCGTGAGGCAGGTGTAGACGGCGTTGGCCAGGAGCCCGAAACTGACCAGCATGGCGACGGCCAGGACCCAGCGCCGGGGGAAGGTGGCTTTTGCGCGCGTTCGGGTGGTGTCTTTCATCGGGAGCCCCTTTGGCGCCTATTATGCACAAATCGCGGGCGGGAGCGATACCGGAAAGGAGCGGGGGTCCGCCCGGCGGAACTTTTCACGCGCCCGGTTGTTTATAAGGGGTGTAGCCATCAGAATCGCCGATCGACCGACGGCGCGACGGGGACGCAAACGGAGCGGCATCGGCTTTGCCAGGAAAAAGGAGAAACGGTTATGTTGAAGAAAACTTTGATCATGGGTTCCATCCTGACGCTCGCGCTCGCAACCGGCTATGCCCAGGGGCGGGGCGGAGGCGGCGGTCAGCGGGGAGGGGGCGGCGGAATGAGCCAGGGATCCGGCCAGGGGGGTTTCGGCGCCGCCCGCGGACAGGGCCAGCCCCAGGGACAGAACCGCGGAGTGGGCCGTGACGAGAACCGGGGCCAGGGGCAGATGCAGCGCAGCCCCCGGGCCGACCAGGCCCAGGCCGAACACAAGCGGGTGAAAACGACCAGCCGGCAGCGCAAGCAGATCCGCGACTGCGACCAGGCGGCCGAAAATGTGGGGAAGCAGGCGCGCAAGATGGCCCAGAACAGCGGCGACAAGTACGACGCCCGGGAAGCGGCCAAACAGCGCAAGGCGCTGGGGGAACAGGTCCGGAAGATGGATCAGCAGCACGAGCGCCTGATGACGGGGCTCGACGACGCCCAGAAGGAAGCCTGGAGAAACCAGATCCGCAATATGGAGGAGACGCGGCAGCAGCTGCGCACCCATATCGCCGAGATGCAGGCGGAGCAGCGGGCCGATCCCGACGGGGCCCGGAACGCCGAGCGCGCGCGTGAGATCGAGCAGATCATGAACCGCTGGAGGACCGATTACGGGACGCTCGCGGCCGAGGCGGAGGAGTAGGCGTCATTCCTTCCGGCCGCCGTGGAACCGGCCGTCGGCCTGGCGCCGGTCCACGGCGGCCGAATCAAACCAGCCCGCCCGGGAAACCGGGCGGGCGTCGAATTCGGGGACATAGGGCTTGAGGTCGAGCAGGGGCGTGCGGTCGAGCACGTCGATATCGGCCACGTAAAGGGTGCACCCCTCCCTGGCCAGAAGCCGCACCAGGCTCATCCCGATCGGGTTCGGACGCGTGGGGGAGCGCGTGGCGAACAGCCCGTGCTCCCGGTTGTCCCGGTAGGGCGTCACCTTCGGCCGAAACGGCCCGACCCGGTCCATCCAGTAGAGGAGCCAGAGGCGCTCGAACTCCTCGATATCGTCCAGGGCCCGCTCGTAGGCAGGCTCCAGGACCACCCGCCCCTCGGCCCCCCCGGCATAGGCGCTCTGAATGGGGGTTCCCGCAGCCGTTTCGTATGGGGAATAGAGGGTCCCGATCGCCTTGATGTCCTGCAGCAAATGCATCCTTCCTCTCCGCTTCCGCCCCGTTCCAGGGGCTTTCAGAATTCGATTTTCAGGCTTTTCAGCTTCCGGTACAGGGTGCTGGGGTCGATCCCCAGCTGCGCCGCCGCCCGGCGCCGGTTCCCGCGGTGGCGCCGCAGCGCCTCGCCGATCAGCAGCTTCTCCATCGCCTCGAGCGACATGGGATTGCCGCCGGCCGGGGCCGCGGGCCGGAGTTCGGCCGGCAGGTGGTGCAGCTCGATCATGCGGCCGCGGCAGAGGACGAACGCCTGCTCGAGGATGTTCTCCAGCTCCCGCACGTTCCCCGGGTATTCGTACTCCATCAGCCGGGCCATGACCTCTTCGGACACCCCCTCGATCTCCCTCCCCTGGAGCCGGTTGAACTTCCCCAGCAGGTGATCCACGAGCAGGGGGATATCCTCGCGCCGCTGGCTGAGGCCGGGGAGACGCAGGCTGACCACGCGCACCCGGTAATAGAGGTCCTCGCGGAAGGCCCCCTCCCGGACCAGCCGGCCGAGGTCCCGGTTGGTGGCGGCCACCACGCGCACGTCGACCTTTACCGGTTCCACGGAGCCCAGGGGCTCGATCATGCGCTCCTGCAGCACGCGCAGCAGCCGCACCTGCATCGCCGGGGAAACGTCGCCGATCTCGTCCAGGAAGAGGGTGCCGCCGCTCGCCAGGGCGAAGCGTCCCGGCTTGTCGCGCCGGGCGTCGGTAAAGGCCCCCGCCTTGTGGCCGAACAGCTCGCTTTCGAGGAGCGTGTCGGGGAGCGCGCCGCAATTGACGGCGACAAAGGGCCGGTTCCTGCGCGGCGACAGGCCGTGAATCGCGCGGGCGAACAGCTCCTTCCCCGTCCCGCTGGGGCCCTCGATCAGCACGGTGCTGGAGCTCGCCGCGATCTGCGGCATGATTTCGAAAAGCTTCAGCATCGGCGCGCTGTGCCCGACGATGTCCTCGAAGGTGTAGCGCGCCTTGAGCTCCTTCTGGAGCTGCTCGATGGGACTGAGGTCCTGGAAGGTCTCCACCCCCCCGATCACCTCCCCGTCGTTGTCCCTGAGCAGGGCCGTGGAAATGCGGATGGGAATGCGCTCCCCGCTGCGGCTGATGATGTGGGCGGTGGCGTTCAGGACCGGCTTGCGGCTCGACATCGTCCTGCGGAGGGCGCAGGCGTTCTCGCAGATGCTGGCGCGGAAGACGTCCGAGCAGCGCCGCCCCAAAGCTTCGGCCCGGGGAACCTTCGTGATCTCCTCCGCCGCCCGGTTGAAGGCCGTGATGCGCCACTGCAGATCAACGGTGAAGACCCCCTCGTTGATGGAATCCAGGATGGTCTGTTCCCTTTCGTCCTGCTGCCGGCTCACAATTCCCCCAAAACAATGCAAAATGCAAGATAAACATACCATGTTGTTTGCATTATGCAACTCCCGAAGTGGGAAAAAGAGGCAGGCGGCGGAGCGACGGGGGGCTACTCCCGCAACCGCAGCGACAGTTTGCGGACCGCGCGGCCGAACTGGCGTGTCCCGCCCCCCTCGCTCACGATCTGGAGGATCCGGGCGGGGTCCACGACCTCGAGACCCGACAGGAGCGTGACCCCGCGCGGGCGGAAGACCTCGGGGACGAGGGGGGTGGAAGGTCCGAGCACCGCGATTTCGCGCGCGTTCCCGCACAGTTCCAGGAGCCGGTCCATCGTCCGATTCAGGAGCGCGGAAGCCGTGAGGATGACCACGTCGCAGTCCGGGAGATAGGCGCCCGCCTCCGTATCGGGCAGGATGTCGAGCGCGGGGTTCGTTTTCCGCTCGAAGATACGGAGCGAACCGGCGCGTTCCCTCATGGGGCCGACCAGGGGCCCGAAATACCCCACCATGCCGACCGCGTCCCCCGCCCGGACCGGGAGGACGTCGGCGATATCCGCGTCCACCGCCTCCGGAGGAGCGGGAACGAGGGCGTTGAGCGCCGCCAGGCCCACGGCCGCCGCCGTCACGTCCGGGTTCTGCAGCCACCCGACCAGTTCCGAAGCCGAGCGCCCGGCCACCCGGCCGGCCTCGGCCACCACGCAGCACGACTCGTACTCCCCCTCGTGAAGGGTGTAGGCGAGGCCGCAGCCCGCGTCCTCGACCCGGACGGCCGTATAGCCCAGCCCGATCCTGACATCGGCCGCCTTCCGGCCCGCGCCCCGTTCTTTCACGTAATCCACCAGTTGGTTCGCCAGCATCCGCATCCTCCCTTTCCTCTGTCGCGTTCGCCCGTCCGGGGCGCCGCCCCTTTCCGGAGCATGCAATCGGCATTCCCGCCGCGGCGCCGTCGCTTGCGGCCCCCAAATTGCATCGGTCCCGGGGTATGAAAGTATCACGGATGGGCCTATACTTTCGTGCCGGTTGATGAAAACCCGGTAACAGACAAGGAGAGAACAGATGAAGGTAGGTTTCCCCATAGAGGCAGACAACGGGCTGGACAGCCAGGTATGCGGACATTTCGGCTCCGCCCCGGCATTTCTCATCGTCGACACGGAGCTCGACCAGGTCGATGCCATCAGCGGCTCCGGCGAACACAAGGAACATGGCGCCTGTAACCCGGTCCGGACGCTCGGCGGCAACCTCCCCGACGCCCTGGTGGTCGGCGGGATCGGGATGGGGGCCATCATGCGCCTGGGCGAGATGGGCGTGAAGATCTACCGGGCGGCCGCGCCCACCGTGGGCGAAAACCTGGCCCTGCTCCGGGAAAACGGGCTGCGGGAATTCTCCTCCGACGACACCTGCCAGGGACACGGAGGGGGCTGCGCCCATTAGCCCGGGCTCCCCGCCCGATCCGGAAAACGTTATATGCCTACCCCCACGCAACAGCATCTCGAAAAGTGCAGGGAACGGGAGCACCCGGGCTGCGTCGCCTGCAGCCCGGGTAAAATCCCCGGCCTCGGGCTGGAGTTCGCCGTCTGCGACGACGGCGGGGTACAGGCGGCGTTTCAGTGCGCCCGCATCTACCAGGGCTATCCCGGCCTGCTCCACGGCGGCGTCAGCTCCATGCTCCTGGACGCGGCGATGGCCAACTGCCTTTTCGCCCACGATATCAGCGCCCTGACGGCCCGGATGATCCTCCGCTACCAGCTCCCGGTCGAAATCGATCAGGCGGCGACGGTCAGGGCGTGGCTGCGCGAATACGAACCCCCCCTCTATGTTCTCGAGGCGGAACTCGAGCAGAACGGCCGGGTGCTGGTACGGGCCTCCGGGAAGTTCATCGACCGGGAGCAATAGCGGTTTTTGCCCCGATCGCGGTTGCATTTTGCACGGATTCCCGCCAGAATTCCGAGTTCACAGGCGATCAAGGGAGACGATTTCATGGACAACCCTGACGAAGGGATGGAACAGCCCGATTTCGCGGGACCCATCCTTTTTTACAACGAAGAGGTGATCGAGCATTTCACCAACCCGCGCAACGTGGGGGAACTCCCCGAGGCGGAGACGGACGGCTACGGCCTGGTCGGAGACCCTTCCTGCGGGGACCAGATGAAGCTCTGGATCCAGGTCCGGGAGGGCCGGATCGAGAAGATCGCCTTCAAGTCCTTCGGCTGCCCCGGCGCCATCGCCACCAGCAGCATGCTGACCGAACTGGCCCGGGGAAAATCGATCGAGGAGGCGCGCCGGATCACCGACGACGACGTGGTGGAAGCCCTCGGCGGCATCCCCGAAAGGAAGAAGCACTGCTCCCTGCTGGGAGTGATGGCGCTGCAGGCGGCGATCCAGGACTGGGAAAGCCGGACACCGGAGAACGGGGGGGCGCGGCCGTGATTTACCTCGATCACAACGCCACCACCCCGCTCGACCGCCGGGTGTTCGAGATCATGACCCCCTACATGACCGAACGGTGGGGCAACAGCTCGAGCCCCTACCGCTTCGGCAACCAGGCGCGGATCGCCATGGAAAAGGGGCGGGCGCGGGTCGCAGAGTGCATCGGCGCCGAAACCGGCGAGATCGTCTTCTGCGCGAGCGGGACGGAAGCGGACAACCTCGCCGTCCGCGGGGCCGCGGCCGCGCTCCGCGCCCGCGGCAACCACATCGTCACCACCTCCGTGGAGCACCATGCCGTGCTCTACACCTGCCGCGCGCTCGAGGCCGAAGGGTATCGCGTCACCTATCTCCCGGTCGACGGCGACGGCCTGGTCCGGCTGGAGGAACTGGAGAAGAGCCTCACGGAGGAAACCATCCTCGTCACCGTCATGCACGCCAACAACGAAACGGGCGTGCTCCAGCCGGTCGGGGAGATCGCCCGGATCGCCCGGGAGCGGGGAATCGTGTTCCATTCCGACGCGGTCCAGACGGCGGGGAAACTGCCGGAAAAATTGTGCGGAACCGGCGCCGACCTCCTCTCCTTTTCGGCGCACAAGTTCTACGGCCCCAAGGGGGTCGGCGCGCTCTACGTCCGCAAGGGGACCCCGATCTCTCCCCGGATCACCGGCGGCCCCCATGAACACGGCCTGCGCGCCGGGACGGAAAACGTGCCCGGCATCGTCGGCCTGGCCACGGCCCTTTCCCTGGCCGTGGAATCGGCCGCGGCGGAAACCGAAAGGCTGGCCGGCATGAGGGACCGGTTCGAGATCCGGGTCCTCGAGACCATTCCGGGCTCGCGCGTCAACGGGCGCGGGGCGCCGCGCGTGCCCAACACTTCGAACCTGAGCTTCGACGCCGTCGACGGGGAGTCGATCGTGCTGGGACTCGACCTGGGCGGGATCTGCATCTCGACCGGCTCGGCCTGCTCCACCGGGGACCCGGAGCCCTCCCACGTCCTTCTGGCCATGGGGCTTTCCCCGAAGGAGGCGCAGGGCTCCGTCCGGGTTTCGCTCGGCCGGCATACGGAGGAGAAGGAGCTCGAAGCCGCCGTGGACGCCCTGGGCAGGACGGTCGCCCGCCTGCGCGCCATCTCGTCGATCCAGCGGCCTACAGCCCCCAGCTCTTGAACAGGTCCTTGTAAAACTGCGGCTGTTCGAAATCGGGGAGCATGACCATGTTGTGCCCCTTGTAGGAGAACATCCCCCCCGCTTCGAGCCCCGCGACGAGGCCCGGCATCCGGTCCCGGGGGACGGAGAAGATGATCTCGTCCTCGGCCGTCAGCGCCCGCTGGTACTCCCCCGGGTCGGGGAGCACCACCCACGATTTCCCGGTCTTGATCGGGTCCACGACCGAGTAGCCGCAGGAGGGGGGGAAGAAGTGGCCCCGGACCTCGGGCACCTCCTCGACCTTCATCGACAGGAGCAGCGCCCGGAGCTGGGCGTTGTTCATGTAGGCGACGACCAGGTCGGGCACGAAGGAGGCGCTCTTGAGCGGGGCGGAGAGGACCCCGATATACTTCCCCCGCTCGAAGGAGTCGTAGGGGTGGGTCCAGGCAGAGATCGAATCGGGTTTCTCCACCATCCCGTAAGCCATCAGCGCGGTCGGGCACCAGTGGTCCTCCTTGAGCATCGCCACGGTCTTCCCTTCACGCCGCGACAGGGCGAAAGCCTGGCACTGGGCGATGTGGCACTTGCCGTCCCTGGAGGGGCGGAAGGCGCCGGGCGGAATCTCCGATTCGGTCTCCAGCATTTTCAGGGCAATGGGGGATGTCCTCAGGATCAGGGTGTGTTCCAGTTTTTCCCCGTACGTATTGAAGTCCTTCACTGCGGGCATGCGCTCCTCCTTGGTAACGGTTTTCGGGGTTTGGGCCGCGGAAGTCAAAGTCGCGGAAGCTCCCAGCGCGACGGCGCCCAACCCCAGTTCCAGCGCCTCACGTCGAGTGTATCTGTTTTTCATGCGGTCTCCTCCGATGATCCGATGCGCGAGCCGGGGATTTCCGTGGATGTCCCCTTATAGGCCTCTCCATCTAGCGGGTCAAGGCGGAAAACCGGTACCGGGTCGCCGCCGTATTGAGTTCGAAAACTACGGGCATCTCCCGGCTGAAGGCGGCGAGAGCCTCGAAGCCGGTGCAGTGGGCCGGGACCAGGTGCCGGGGCTCCAGTTCCCGGATCGCCTCGAGCGTCCTCCGGATCCTGTCGGAGGGGGCGTTGATCAGGTGGAAACCGCCGATGACGGCATGGACCTCCCGGACGCCCGAAACCTTCTGCGCGTGCCGGACGGTGTTGACGATTCCCGCATGGGCGCAGCCGGAAACCACCACCAGCCCCTTCCCCTTCAACACGAAGAAGAGGGCCAGCTCCCCCCGGAAATCGTCCGGCTCCATCCGCCCCCCCCGCCGCACCAGCAGGGCGGGATTCGGAGTTTCGTAATCGGTCTCCCGCCCGATCTTTCCCGTCACCCCGATTCCGGGGAGGATCCAGGCCGGCTCCCGGACCTCGACCAGGCGCACCCCCAGGGCCTCGATCCCGCCTCTTTCCAGCTTGCCGATATCCTGCACCTCCGTGGTGCCGGGGCGCAACGACCCCCGGCGGAGAAACGCCTCCTCCCCGACATAAAAGGGGAGGCTCCCGGGGCTCCCGATCCGCCGGAGGATCTCCTCCGCCCCCGACCAGTGGTCGAAATGCCCGTGGCTCAGGACAAAAGCCTCGCTCTTCCCGAGGTCCAGGCCCAGGAGCCGCGCGTTGTCCAGGATCCTTTCCCCGTCGAGGCCGAAATCGAACATGCAGCGGCTCGTCCCCGCGCCCGTGGCCACCTCGATGTAGTAGGAAAGCCCATGCTCGGCGTGGACACATTCGCCCGCGCCCACGCGGTAGTGGGTCGACACCTCCGAATCGGGCCTCAGCGAGTCGTAGTAGTTGTCCGTGAGAACCCAGACGCGGACCTCGTCCGCTTCCACCATCCGGTCAGATTGCACCATAATTCCCCCTGGTTGTGAAACAAAGGAATCCAAGCAAGAATCCGGCCAGACGCCCGACCGCGCTCTTTATCGTTGACAGCGGCTCCCCGGTGGGCTCCAATCTCGTAACGCGGCGGCCCGAAAGGACGCCTGCGGCGGAGGATGTCCATGTTCCACCCTGAACGAAGAGGTTGTGCGATGAAGATTTCCGGCATCAGGATCCTGGCGGCGGCGGCCCTGGCGGTCGGCCTATCCCTGGCGGTGACGGCCCAGACCCCGGGGACGGGGGCCACGGCGACGCCCGAGGCCCCAACGACGGGGGCCACGGCGACGGCCGAGGCCCCGACTACAGGGGCCTCGGCGACGCCCGATCATGTCACCCTCACCTGGACGGGAGACCCGGCCACGACGATGACGGTCACCTGGAGAACGGACGGCACGGTCGGGGAGAGCTTCGTCGAGTACGGGCAGGGGCCCACCCTCACGGGCAAAGCGCTCCGGGCGCCGGGGACGGCGCATGACTTCACCTCCGACCTGGGAACGGCCCGCGTCTTTTCCGCCACCCTGACGGGGCTCACCCCGGGCAAGCGCTACGCCTACCGGGTCGGCGGCGGCGAACGGTGGAGCGATACCTCGAGTTTCGAGACCGCCCGGAAGAAGGTCGACCGGTTCAAATTCCTCCTTTTCGGCGACAGCCAGGCCCCGATCACCGGGGACGCCCCCTTCGGCCTCTGGCGCCGCACGGCGCTCCGGGCGATCGGCGAGAACCCGGACGCCCGCTTCATGGTCATCAACGGCGACCTGACCGACTGGGGGCTGATGCAGGCCCACTGGAACGCCTGGTTTGCCGCCTCCCGGGGCATCATCGACCGGCTCCCCCTCATGCCGGTATCGGGGAACCACGAGCATTACGGGTCCAGGAAGGTCTCGAGGCAGGATTACTACCTCGCGCAGTTCACCCTGCCCGGGAACGGGCCCGAGGGACTCCGGGGCCAGGCCTATTCCTACGATTACGGCCCGGTGCATTTCGTGGTGCTCGACAGCCAGCAGGTGGAGCAGCGCCAGCAGGGGGACATCCTCACGGCCCAGAAGGCGTGGCTCGAGCGGGACCTGGCGGCGAGTGCGGCCCCCTGGAAGATCGCCTTCTTCCACCGCCCCCCCTACGGAACCAAGATGAACCGGGACGAGGCCGAAATCCGGGACGCCTTCTGCCCCATCCTGGAGCGTCACGGCGTCGACCTGGTTTTCAGCGCCCACGACCACGGGATCGCCCGCACCCCCCCCATGAAGGGGGGCGTCGCGATGAAAAAGGCCTCGGAGGGGACGATCTACCTCGTCGTGGGGCAGAGCGGGGGCAAGACCTACAAGGACAACGTGAAGAAGGAGTTCCACGGCTTCTTCTACAACCCCCTCGACCAGCCCAACTACTGGGTGCTGGAGGTCTCGAAAAAGAAGCTCGCGGTGAGGGTGCTGAAACTGGACGGGACGACCATCGACTCCTTCGAGATCGACCGGAAGGGAAACTTCAAACAGAAAGAGCAGCTGCAGGAAAAGAAGGCGGCCTAGCCCGGCCGACCGGCGGGGGGGAGCGGGACACTCCGCACCCCCCCGCCGGCTCAGGAGCCCATTTCCTTCTCAAACGGCCACATGGCCAGCCCGCCGTCGAGAACCTTCACGTTGCCGAATCCCGCCCCGGCCAGGACGCGCGACGCTTCGTATCCCCGGAGCGAAATGGCGCAATAGCAGACGACCTCCTTGTCGCGCGGGATCTCCGCCAGCCTCCGGCGCAGGGCGCCGAGCGGGACCAGGGTGGATTTAGGGAGCCGCACCTCCGCGTACTCCTCCGGGGAGCGGGCATCGAGCAGGAAGAAGTCCTCGCTTGCCTGGAGTTTGCGCTGGAGTTCCTCGGCCGTGATCCCGACCATGAAACCGTCGCGCTTGTTGCGCACGACGTTGGCCGCCGTGATGAGGTTGTCCATCGCGGAGGCGTAGGGGGGGGCGTAGCTGAGATCCAGCCCGGCGACGTCGTCGATCGTCATCCCCGCCGTGACCGCGGTGGCCGCCACGTCGATCCGCTTGGCCCCTTCCCCGGGCCCCGTGATCTGCACCCCCAGCAGCCTCCCGGTCTTCCGGTCGGCCACCATCTTCACCAGGAGCGGTTTGGACTCGGACATGTAATGGGCCCTGTCTGAACCCGGGACCATCGCGCTGATCACCTCGTACCCCGCGCTTGCAGCCGCCCGTTCCGTCAACCCGGTCCGCCCGGCGCAATAATCGAAGACCTTGCAGATCGAGCTCCCGACGATGCCCGGAAAGGCCTCGTCGCCGCCGCAGATGTTGACGGCGACCACGCGCCCCTGCTTGTTGGCCGTGGAACCGAGCGGCACGAAGCACGCCTCCCCCGTGATCCGGTCGACGCACTCGACGCAATCCCCCGCGGCGTAGATGTCGGGGTCCGAGGTCTGGAGGTGGTCGTTGACGCGGATGGCGCGGGTCTTGTCCCCGATCTCGAGCCCCGCCTGCCGGGCGAGCGCCACGTTGGGCCGCACCCCGATGGCGAGGATGACCATGTCGGCGGGTATCTCCCCCTTGTCCGTCTTCACGTGGGTGACATTCCCCCCGCCGCCACGGTCCTCGAGCGCCATCGCCCGGGTGTCGGTCAGGACGCGTACCCCCTTCGATTCCATGTAGTTTTCGACCAGGCGCGCCATCTCCCAGTCGAGCATGCCGAGGATCTGCGGCATCATCTCCACGATGGTGACCCGGCAGCCGTGCGTCACCAGGGCTTCGGTGGCCTCCACCCCGATCAGGCCGCCGCCGACGACGACCACGTCCTTGGCCGTGCGCTCGGCGAGCACGCTCTTGATCCCCTCGGCGTCGTGGACGCCGTGAAGCGTGAAGACGTTCCCCTTGTCCACCCCGGGGATCGGGGGGATCACGGGGGTCGCCCCGGTGGCCAGCACCAGCTTGTCGTATTCGAGCGTCGACTCCTGCCGCGTGGCCAGGTCCTTGATGCGGACGCGCCGGGCGGCGCGGTCGATCTCGAGCGCCTCGGTGCCGCTCCGGACCTCGAGGTTTTTCACGTTCCGGAAGAACGCGGTGTCCCGGATCACGCCGGCCGAGGTCTCCATCAGTTCCCGCTGTTCCTTGATCTCGCCCGACACGTAATAGGGGAGGCCGCATCCCGCGTAGGAGAGGAACGACCCCTTTTCGATGATGGTGACATGGGCGTCCGGCACCATGCGGATGATCTTCGACGCGGCTTTGGGGCCCGCGGCCACCCCCCCGATGATGACGACTTTCACGCTCTCTCCTTTCCCGGCGGCGCGCCGGATCGACCGAAACCGGCCATGATTATAATCGCTTATGCCCCGGGACGGCGTAGAAAGTCCGTCCCCCGGTCGAAACGGTTTCGACCCTGCCGGCCGCCTTCAGGGCCTCGAGCAGCTTCAGCGCCTCCATCGGATGCATGCCGAGGCCGCGGGCGATGTCCCCGGGTGTCGCGGGGCGCCGCTCGAGCAGCGCCATTACCGCATCCCCGGAGGGGACGGAGCCGTACGGGGCCCCCGGGCCGGGAGGCCCGTCCTCATCCGCTGCGGGGGGGGCGATGATCTCGGACCTGCCCGCAAAGATTTCCTGCAGGCGGCTCAACTGCTCCCGGGTTACCGGCCGGGCGAACCCTTCGGCGGGAGGGCGCGCCACCGTGCTCAGCTGAATCCGGTCGACGCGGCAGCGAGAGAGATGGCGCGCGATCTTTTCGACCTCGCCCCGGATCCCGGTAACACCTCCGAGAAGCAGGACTTCCATCCATACCCGACCGCGGAATCCCCGGGTGAACGCCTCGAGCCCTTCGACCATCCGCTCGAAGGTGACCTCCTCGTGCGGGCGGTTCACGTAATGGAAGAGGTCCCCGTCCCCGGCGTCCAGCGACGGGAGCACGAGATCGGCCCCCGCGAGCGCCTCCCGGACTTCCGGCTTCCACAAAAGGGAACCATTGGTGAACACGGCCAGCGGGATATCGGACATTTCCTTGATCCTGCGGATCAACTCCCCCATTCCGCTGTGGAGCGTCGGCTCCCCCGACCCCGCAAGACTGACGTAATCGGCCTCCTTCCCCTCGGCCAGCTTTCGCCTCAACTCCTCGAGAAGATCGGCGACGGGGACATACTCCCTCCGCTCGACGGTCTTGTCGGTGGTCCTGCCCAGGTGGCAGTAGACACAGTCGTAGCTGCAGGTCTTGTAGGGCACGAGGTCGAGGCCCAGGGACCGCCCCAGGCGGCGCGACGGGACAGGCCCGTAGATGTAACGGCAACGCTCCATCATTCGACTCCGCGCGTCTTTTCCCGCGCCGAACGGCAGCGCCGGCGCCGGACGCGATCACCGCCGCACCCGGGCATCAGCAGGGCGCCGCTTTCGATTCTCCCGTCGAGGACCGCGCCGATCACCTCGTCCATCGAACCGCAGATGTGGGGAATGATCCGGATGCCGGCGGAGGAGAGGGCCGCCCGCTGGGTCTGGGATATCATGCCGCAGACCAGGACCTCCACCCCCAACCGGGGGAACAACTCGGCCCGCTCGAACGGGTTGTGCGCCACGAGCGCCTCTTCCCGCCGATGCCGCTCCCGCCCCTGCTCGACATCCACGAGCAGGATCCTGCTGGCCTCGTCGAAAACCGGGGAAACCCGTCCTTCCCACAGGGGGATTGCGACTCTCATGCCTTCGGCGTTGCAAATGGCGTGCCAGACCCTCCAGCCGTCTTTGCGGCCTTTTTCCCCATGGGGGCCCGATACCCATGCAATATAACCGAATCCAACCGCGCCACTGCGGGCATTTTGCAATGGCCGCCCCCCCCTCCGGCATCCGGCGGGTCGAAATCCCCCGTTTTTGGCCCCGGCGGGGGTCTCGGGCTTCTGGCACGACTCCTGCATTGACATTCGGGGTGGCGCCGGGGTACGGCGCCGCGCAACGGTCTTTATCCAAGGAGGTCTTAACCGAATGAAAATCACCATCAGCTCCCAGGGGAACACCCTCGATTCCATGGTGGACCCCCGCTTCGGACGGGCGGCGCAGTTCATTCTCTATGATACGGAAACGAAAAAGTTCGAGGTGGTCTCCAACGAGCAGAGCCTCAACGCGGCGCAGGGCGCGGGCATCAAGGCCGCCGAGACCCTCTCGAGCCTGGGGTCCGGGGCATTGATCACGGGCCACTGCGGCCCCAACGCCTTCCAGACCCTCTCCGCCGCCGGGATCGCGATCTACACCGGCGCCGACGGGCTCACGGTAGGTCAGGCCATCGAAAAGTTCCAGGCCGGCCAGCTCCGGACGGCCGCCGCCTCCGACGTCAGGGGCCACTGGAAATGATCATCGCCATCGCTTCCGGGAAAGGGGGGACCGGGAAAACGACCATTGCGGCCAATCTTGCCATGTGCCTGCAGAAGCCCGTGCGGCTGCTGGATTGCGATGTCGAGGAACCCAACTGCCACATCTTCCTGAAACCCGATGCTGACGGCGGCGAACGGGCCACGCTTCCGGTGCCCGTCATCAACGAAGAACTGTGCAACAACTGCGGCGAATGCGGCCGCATCTGCCAGTTCAACGCCATCGTTTCGCTGAAGACGAAACCCCTGGTGTTCCCCTCCCTCTGCCATGGGTGCGGCGGGTGCCTCAGGGTCTGCCCCACCGGGGCCATCACCGAGGCCGAGCGCGAGATCGGCACCGTCGAAACGGGGACGAGCGGCCACGTGCAGTTCGTCCAGGGCCGTCTCGACGTGGGGGAGGCGCAGAGTCCTCCCCTGATCCGGGCCGTCAAACAGCACATCGCGGAGGAAGGGGTGACCATCATCGACTGTCCCCCGGGGACCTCCTGCCCGGTGATCGCCGCGGTGAAGGGGTGCGATTACGCCGTCCTCGTCACCGAATCGACCCCTTTCGGGCTGCACGACCTGAAGCTGGCCGTGGCCACCATGCGCCTGCTCCACCTCGATTTCGGGGTCGTGATCAACCGGACGACCTCGCGCGACGCCATGGTCCGGGAGTTCTGCAGGAAGGAGCACATCCCGGTCCTGCTCGAAATCCCCGACGATCGCAGGGTGGCCGAGGCCTACTCCCGCGGCAGGCTGATCGTCGAGGCGGTGCCCGAACTCAGGGAATCCTTCGAGCGGCTCTGTTCCTCGGTCATCTCCAGGATCCAGAACCGCGCTGCGGCTCCGCCCCCCTGCGGCGGGTCCGCCCCGGGGGTGTCATGAAAGAACTGGTCGTGATCAGCGGCAAGGGGGGGACCGGCAAGACCAGCCTGACCGCCTCCTTCGCCGCCCTGGCCGGGGACGCCGTGATCGCCGACTGCGATGTCGACGCCTCGGACCTCCACCTGGTGTTGTCGCCCAAAGTCCTCGACACCCGGGAGTTCCGGAGCGGCCACGAAGCCTCCATCCGGTCCGGCGATTGCATCGCCTGCGGCATCTGCCGCGACGTGTGCCGCTACGACGCCGTCCGCCCGGTCTTCAAAAACGGGCGCAAGGCCCACTATGCCGTGGACGCCGTCGCCTGCGAGGGGTGCGGCGTCTGCGTCCGGTTCTGCCCCGAGCAGGCCATCGATTTCCCGCAGCGGGTGTGCGGGGAATACCGCACGGGCGAAACCCGCTTCGGCCCGATGATCTACGCGCAGCTGGGGATCGGGGCGGAAAATTCCGGGAAGCTGGTGTCGACCGTCCGCAAGGAGGCCCGCAGGATCGCCGAGGCCCGCGGGGCGCGATGGATCCTGGTGGACGGGCCGCCCGGGATCGCCTGTCCCGTCATCGCCTCCATCACCGGCAGTTCGCTCGCCCTCATCGCGGTGGAGCCCACCCTTTCGGGCATCCACGACATGCAAAGGGTGCTCGACCTGACCCGGCACTTCGCCGTCCCGGCCTTCGTCTGCGTCAATAAATGGGAGCTCAACCCGCAGATGACCGAACAGATCGAGGCCGCCGCGCAAGCGTCCGGCGTCTCGCTGGCAGGCAGGATCCGCTACGACCGGGCCGTCACCGACGCCCAGGTCCGGGGGATTACGGTCGTGGAGTACGGGGGGGGGGCGGCCGAGGACATCCGTGCCGTCTGGAGCACCCTGGCCGAAGTGCAGGACAGCCGTGCGGCCCCCGCAATCATGGAAGTCTGACAAGCCATGGCACCCGGAAAGCCGGATGGCGACGGGACGGCCTCGACCACCGAGGCGATCCTGGAAAGCATCTCCGACGGGGTATTCACCGTCGACGCCGGGTGGCGCGTCACCAGTTTCAACCGGGCGGCGGAGAAGATCACCGGGGTCCGCCGCGCCGACGCCGTCGGCCGCCGCTGCAGCGACGTCTTCCGCTCGAGCCTCTGCGGGCGGGAGTGCGCTCTCGGCAAGACGCTGAAAACGGGGAAACCCGTCATCAGCCGCTCCGCCTACATCATCAACGCCGCCGGCGACCGGATCCCCGTCAGCCTGTCGACGGCCGTGCTGCGGGACGCATCCGGCCGCGTCATCGGCGGGGCGGAGACCTTCCGCGACCTCTCCGAAATCGAGGCCCTGCGCCGGGAACTCGAGGGGAACGTCCATGTCGGCGACCTCTCGAGCCGCAGCCCCCTCATGCGGCGCGTTCTCGAGGTCCTGCCCGCCGTCGCCGCGAGCCCCAGCACCGTCCTCATCCTGGGGGAGACCGGGACCGGCAAGGAGGTGGTGGCCCGGACGATCCACTCGCATAGCGCCCGCTCGGGCGGCCCCTTCGTCGCGGTCAATTGCGGCGCCCTCCCCGAGACCCTGCTCGAATCGGAACTGTTCGGGTACCGCGCGGGGGCCTTCACCGGCGCGGCCAGGGACCGCCCGGGTCGCTTCGCCCTGGCGCGCGGGGGGACTTTGTTTCTCGACGAGATCGCCGAAATCCCCCCGGCGATGCAGGTCAAGCTGCTGCGCGTGCTCCAGGAGCGGACGTACGAGCCTCTGGGGTCGTCGCGGGAGGAAAGCACCGACGCCCGCATCGTCGCGGCTACCAACCGGGACCCCGCCCAGCAGGTACGCCGGGGACTGTTCCGCGAGGACCTCTACTACCGCATCAACGTGGTGCGCATCGAACTCCCCCCCCTGCGGCGGCGCAAGGAGGACATCCCGCTCCTGGCCGGGGAGTTCATCAGCCGCTTCAACCGGCTGCAGGGCAAGCAAGTGACCGGGATCGCGCCCGACTCCCTCCCCCTGCTCATGGCCCACGACTGGCCCGGCAACATCCGCGAATTGGAAAACGTGATCGAGAGGGCCTTCATCCTCTGCAGCGAGGGACCGATCGAGCGAAGGCATCTCCCGGAGGAGATCGCGGGGGGGGAGGCGCGGGCGGGCGCCGGGGGGCGCATGCGGTCGGCCCACGATATCCTGGAAGCCCAGACCATCCGCAGCGCCCTCGAGCAGGCCGGCTTCAACCGGCTGCGCGCCGCGCGGGAACTGGGCATCCACAAGACCACCCTCTTCCGGAAGATCAAAAAGCTGGGGATCGTGCTCCCCGACAGGGACGGCCGCGCCCGGGATGGGACGTAGCCCAGGGCGGTCCGGGCCGTCAGCCGTTTTCGACGACGTCCTCGAGAATGATCTCCGTCGCGATCCTCGCCCCGATCCCCGGGAGCAGGCCGCACTTTTCAAACCCCTTCTCCCGCTCGAACCTCGCCATGTTTTCCGGGCTGGCGCCCGGGTCCATGTACCGGCCGAAGACGACGTCCTCCTGGATCTTGGGGCAGGTGTAGGCGCCCACCGTCTCCCCGAACCGCTCCATGAACCGCTTCGCCAGCCTCATGGTAGCCCCCACGGCCTCCCGGTCCCCCAGGTCGTCGCTCCCCCGGTAGAGCCCGATGGCGACGAGGCCCCCCGTGACCCCCCCGCACATCCAGCCGGTGCTTCCGAAGCCGGGGAACGGGGAGAGGGCGCGCAGGACCTCGACGCTCCCCAGTCCGAATTCCTCCATCACGGCCAGCGCCGTGCTGCGCGCGCAGTTCCTTGCGAAGCAGTTGTACTCCTCGGCCCGCAGCTCGACCCGGGCTAGGATCCGCTCCCGCTCGCGCACGGCCTCATCCGGGCGGGGGAGCCTCCGGCGGAATCCCGCCGCGACGGCCTCCCGGCACCGGGCCTCGATCGCGGTCATGTCCCATTCCCGCCCGGCCAGCTCCCTCAGTTTCGCCTGCAGCGCCTCGTAATCCGCCATGAAATCTCACCCCCTCCGACCAGCCGTGGCGCCAGGGACCGTCCCCTCACGGCCACGGCGCCATTGTAGCCGAAGGCCTTGGGGATCCGTACCGGTTTTCGCTCCGCCCCGGAGGATGGCCAATCGGGGATTGACAACAAAACGGGTAGGATGCCACAGTATCCCAATACCCATAGGCTCACCACCATACGGAGGGAAGGACACGGTGACACTTCAAACCTTCAGTACGACCCTGCGCGGTCTGGCCCTGCTGGCGGCGCTGACGATGGCTTCCGCGCCCCCGGGCGCGGCGCAGAACCGGGACGGAGCGCGTCCGCGCCCCAACATCCTGCTCATCATCAGCGACGACATCGGCGTGGACGCGAGCAGCGACATGTATCCCGGGTTGATCGACGGCCTGGTCAGGCAGTACGGGCCCTCGGGACACAATCACGCCGACTACAAGATGATCCAGGGGCGCCCCGCGTCCACCCCGGCCCTCAACTCCCTGGCGCAGTCGGGCATGCGGTTCTCCCAGGCATGGGTGAACACCTTCTGCTCCCCCACGCGCACGTCGATGATCACCGGGCTCTATTCCGTCAAGACCGGCGTGCTGGATTACATGGGCTACCTGTCCAAGACCCATCACTCCTTCGTCCGGGACCTGAAGGAAAAGGGGGGCTACGCCACGGCCGCGTTCGGCAAGTGGCACATCGCCGGCCTGGGGCAATACCCCGGCATGAAACCGAAGGAAGCGGGTTTCGACCTCTACCGCGGCAACCTCCATGGCGGCGTCCAGACCTATCATGAATGGGACTACCACATCCAGGACGGCACCGACGCTCCCGACCAGTACCGGACGGAAAAGGCGCCGGTCCGGTCCCTGCCCGGGATCGCGCCGACCACCTTCGCCCCGGTCGTGAAGACGGCCGACGCCGTCGACTGGATCACGCGCCAGGAAAAAACGGATCCCGACAAGCCGTGGTTCGTCTGGTTCGCGTTCAACCTGTCGCATATCACGGGCCAGCAGATGCCCAATCCGATGGTCATCCCCAACGCCGACACCATGGATGAAATTTCGCGCAAGGAGATGGAGGGATGCATGGGCCCCGACGGGAAGTTCGGCACGGCCCAGGTCGGGTCCTGCTCCTCGGAAGCCCTCATGCGGGCGATGACCAACTCGATGGACTCCATGGTCCGCATCCTGCTCGACACCGTGGACCGGGTGGACAAGAACACCTACGTCATCTACATCGGCGACAACGGCACCTGGATGTTCGGCGAAAAGCGGGAGTTCATCGACAACATGTACATCACCCGGCGCGGGCGCAGCAAGGGGACGGCGTACGAGAGCGGCGTCCGCGTTTCGATGGCCGTGAGGGGACCCGGCATCAAGGCCGGCTCCCGGAGCGACGAATGGGTCAACGGGGTGGACCTGTTCTCCACCATCCTGGAACTGGGCGGCCTCGAGGTGCCCAAGGCGGTCCCCGACCGGACGGGCAGGGGAACGGTGCCGCTCGACTCGGTCTCGCTCACCCCGGTCCTGTTCAAGGGGGCCAAAGACCTGCGCGATCCCAATCGCGGCTACATGCTCGCGGAAACCGTGAACCCCGTGAGCACCGTGAAGCCGAACCTCAAGCAGGCGGCCGCCCGGAACAAGACCTACAAGGTCATCTGCGACGAGAACCCGGAGACCGCCAGCTGCACCTTCTACAACCTGGCGGACGACCCGCTCGAGGAATATCCCCTCGAGAAGCCGCAGAGCTGCGCCGATTACGCGAACGGGAAATGGACGACGGCCGACGCGTCGTGGCACTTCTGCCGCCTGCAGGACGTCATCGCCACCGAATCGTTCCTGGGGCAGCCCGACTACGAGAAGCAGACGGTACCCCAGCAGCCGATGGCCAAGAAGCCCTTCCCCAAGCGGCCGGCCCAGGCCCAGTAACCTTCCGACGGCCGAAGCGGCCGGGCTCCCGCCCGGCCGCTTCCTGCCGCCTTGACGCCTCTTCCCCCTGATCCAAACCTCACGATCCCCCCCGCCATCTCCCTCTCATCGTGTCTACCTCAACATGCAGGAGCTCGAAATCATTTATGGGCGAGGGGTCAGCTCCAATACCAAATGCGATATTTCGCCAGCCTTGAGGCTAACCTTCCTCCTTACACCGGTCCAGGAAGCAGAGTAGGATATGCTCCCGCTCGCATGAACTTCATATGTACCTTCGGGAACAAAAAACAAGACTCCGGCTCCATCGAGCTCCGTACGCGAATGTATCGAAGCCGAACTCCCCGGCAAATCAATGCGCCGTATGTCCACATGAGATTCAATGAATTTGCCCGTAACACCATCTCTTACTTGAACCTCCAATTTTGCGCCTTGCCTCCGTAATTGAATGGCCACGGGCTCCGGGTCGTTCGGCGGATCATATTTCACCGTGGTATTCACTGTTTCGTCTACAGGCACAAAAAGATGGTCGCTGGTTTTCAACCAGAACGTATCGCGCTTTTCAGCTGCGAACTCAAAGGAGTCACAACCCGGCCGGGTTTCTCTCATCCTTATCTGGAACCTGCCGTCCGCGTCTGTCTTTGATCGATAGGACATTCCATAGAATTCGCATTGTAATGTAGCGGTAACATCGGCGGCTTCCGCAGGAGCCCCATCGGGATAGGTCACCAATCCTCGTATGGTTGTATTCACCGGAATAGTGCGGTCCTTCACTGGACGCTTCAATCTGCATTGATCGGGATTTGCTTTGCGGCACAGGTCGGAAAGGTAATCCGTCATATGCGACCTGTGAACCCAGCGCGGATTCATCGGATGCAGGGTATCCACATCGTCACCGGGGTAAGTTTTTAGCTTTTTCGGGAGAAGTATCTGTTCGGGATACAGCCTGATGGCGTCATCGCAAGGAGTTCCCTTATTGTCTTCAAAGATGCATTCATAGCCCGATTCCATCTTGCCGTAGCCTTCATACATCACTAGATAATATGGAGCTTCCGGATTGAAAACGGGGCTGTCAGCGGGAACACCCTCGTTCCGGAGAGATTGAAGCTTTTCTCCTGTCCGTTTCATGAAAACAAGATATTCCCCCCCTATCTCGCTCCCCTGGTAGGGACCAAAATATATGAAACGCGATTCAACCATGCCTTTAAAGACCTGCAGCATTTCAGCTTTATATATCGTGGAGCTGTGATTCTGCGACTCGCCTGCAACCACCTTCACCATCCCGACAAGGTCTGCCTCTTTGAACAGATCGTCGAGTTTTGCCGGACGCAGCGAATTCGCATAATCGTAAACGGAAGTGCCCGCCAAAAAGAAAATAAGAACAGCCAGACGCTTCATGGATGGTCTCCCAAAATGTGCTTTTGTCTTAAATATCGGAATCGCACCATTTCGTCGCAACCGGCAGGGCACCCGGAGGACCGAGAAATTCGGGCTCACCCCCCCGCCAGGATTGACTGAACCGACACTTCCCGCAACACGGAGCCATCCGGCGCCGCCTCAGATCCGGTTCTCGTGCCGGGAGATGAGGTCGTTCTGGCAGTCGCGCGTCAGCTCCACGAAATAGGCGGAGTACCCGGCGATGCGCACCACCAGGTTGCGGTACTCGTCGGGCGTCTCCTGCGCCTTGTGCAGCGTCTCGGTCGACACCACGTTGAACTGGGCCTCCGCGCCGCCGCTGTGCATGTACGCCCTGACCATGTCGCGCAGCTTGGCGATCCCGTCGTCGCGGCCGAGCGCGGTGGGGTGCAGCCGGATGTTCAGGCAGACGCCGTCCATGAATTTGCCGTGGTCGTAGCAGAGGGAGGAGAGAAACACGGCGGTGGGGCCGTTGGCGTCGCGCCCCTGGACCGGGGAAGCGGCGTCGGCGATCGGGGTCCCCGCTTTCCGGCCGTCGGGCGTCGCCCAGGTGGTGTACCCCTGCCCCACGTGGTCCGCCGCCCCGTACAGCCCGGCCTTGAAGGTCCCGGTGCGGGTGCTGTAGCACTCCTTGCAGGTGTCGTAATAGGTGTCGACCACCCAGGCCATCTGCTCGTCGGCATAGGGGTCGGCATTCCCGAAATGGGGCGCCTCGTTGATGATCCGCTGCCTCAGGCCCTCGTACCCCTCCCAGTCGGCCATCACCGCGTCGTACAGCTCCCGGGCCGTGCAGAGCTTCCGGTCGAACACCATGTACCTGATGGCGGTCAGGGAGTCCGCCACCGTGGCCAGTCCGGTCGCGGTCCCGCCGTAGGAGTTGTACTTGGCCCCGCCCCAGGTGCAGTCCTTGCCCGACTCCATGCAGCCGTCGAGCGACAGGGACAGCATCGGGTGCGGCGTGTGGTACTGGACCAGGTACTCGAGGTAATTGTTGAGGCTCACCTGGGCCTTGAGGAAGTAGCGGGCCAGGGTGCGCCAGGCTTCCCGGACCTCCTCGAACGACTTCATGTCGTACAGGTAGCCGGTATGGATCGAGCACTGCTCGCCGTTTCGGGGATTCCGGCCGTCGTTGATCGCCATGGCCATCAACTTGCTGTAGTGGATGGAAGCGTGCGGGGGGGCCACGCCGTTGGCCGCGGCGTAATCGTTCCCCGAGCCGGTGATCTCCTGGCAGCCGATGATGGCGTAGTCCCGGGCGTCCTCGAGGGTAAAGCCGAGTTCCTTGACGATGCCGGGGATGATGATGTCGTCGTTCTGGAACAGCGGCAGCCCGCCCACCTTGGTCGAGGTCTCCAGGGCCAGGGCCCACAGCGCGTCCGGGGTGCCCTTGTGGACCCGCAAGGAGATCGTGGGGTCGTGGAGGCTCAACCGGGCCAGGCTCTCCAGCACCATGGAGGTGACGGGGTTGCTGGCGTCCCCGCCGGTCGCGGGATCCACCCCGCCGATGGTGGTGTGGAGATAGGTGTTGCCGATGCCGATGATCTTGACCAGTTCGCCGGTGCCCCCGCCGTACATGGAGTTGATCTTCATGAAGAAGCAGTCGACGATCTCCTGCGCCTCTTCAAAACCGAGCCGGCCCTCTTCCAGGTCTTTTTTCAGGTACGGCCAGGTGTACTGGTCGAAGCGACCGAAGGAGCCGACATCGCCGATGAAGCTCAGGCGCAGGATGTACTGGTAGGTGATCGCCGCCTGGCACGCCTCTCGGAAGGTGCGGCAGGGGTTTTCCGAGATCCACTCCAGGCTGTCCGCCATCGACTCCAGTTCGGCCTTCCGCTTCGGGTCGGTGCAGGAAGCGGCCTTTTCCAGGCACTTCTCCGCGTAGCGCCTCAGGAGAATCGACGCGGCGTCGCAGGAGATGACGACGCCGGTGTAGAACAGGCTGCGCTGGACATCCTCGCCCATGAGGTCGTTGACGTGGGCGTCCAGCCAGTCCTGGGCCTGCCGGCGGATGGCGCCGTAACCCGTGTCGATGATCTTCCGGAAGCCCGGGGTCAGGTGGCCGGAGGGCATCATCAGCAGGGGCGCGCCCCTGACCGTGGCGGAGACCTCCAGGCGGCAAAGCTCCTCGTACCCCTTCGGCTGCCAGGCGGCCGCGATATCGTTGTAGGTACGCCCCTTCCAGTAGTCGCGGATCGACGCCAGGTCCCGGTAATCCCCGGGAGCGATCGACATGCGCAGTTCCTCCCCGTCGGGGTTGTGATAGAGGCCGTCCTCCCTGAGGGTCCAGACCCCGTTTTCGATCATGGCCGGAATCCAGCCGCTGTTGCCCCAGTCGGGCGCGTACCCGGTGCCGCAGAAATTCCGGCCGCTGTTGCCGACGATCATTTCGAAGTCCTCGACGCGTACCGTCATCTGCTCGCAGATCGCCTTCAGCACCGTGGGCCGGCGCAGGCAGGGGATGAGATTCTCGTTCTCCTGGAAGCAACGCGTCGTGATCACGGCGCTTTCCGAGTCGCTCTGGATGACACGATCCCGGATCAACTGATGCATGAGCTGCATGCGCCCGCTCACGGGCTTGAATGCGTACATGTCGGCCTCCCCTTGTTTCCCCGTCCATTATAGCAGCGGGAGGGGGGAAAAGGTGACGGGGCTGCGCGGAATCGGCCGGCGCGTCGCTCCCCGGGTCCCTAGAGAGGCGTCTTCCGGTCCCCCGGTCCCCGCTTGACAGTAGCGTTCCCTGTTGATGAGTTGCATACTATGGAAATGAAACGTAGGCATCCTGTGCTGGATGAAGATCTGCTGGAAGAAGCCGTCCGGGTGTCCGGCTCGAAAACCTATTCCAAGGCCGTCGACAGGGCGCTCCGGGATTTTGTCCGCCGCGCCAGGGCCCGGCGCATCCTCGAACTTGCCGGTTCGGGCCTCTGGGAAGGGGATCTCGCCGCCATGCGGAAGGATCAGCCCCGTCGCGGGAGCGACCGGTGAGCGCGTTGATCCTGGTGGACACCTCTGTCTGGATTGAGGCCTTCCGCGCCCGCGACTACGCTCAATTGGCACAGGTATCGGCGCTTCAGCAGCGCGGGGTCTGAGCCCTATCAACGCGAGAGCCAGGGTTTCCCGGACCCTTGCATCGGGGGGCGGCACCGACCGGCATACCGCGGAAGTCGGCGGAGTGTTCCCGGGTTTGCTTCGGCCCGGAGAGGGATGATGCAAAAAACATGAACTTGAATATGAGGAGATCCCCGGCATGTTGATGAAGAATGCGCGTCTGTTTCCGTTGGTCTTGGCAGCCACGGCTATGGCAGCCATGACCATGGCCGCCGCGGCCTTTGCGCTCGATTACTCCGGCAGGCAAAAGAACCCGGCGACCTTCGAAACCCTCGAGGAGGCACGCGTAAGCGGTCCCGTCGCCGTCGCGTCCCTCGAGGGGAACGCCGGGGGGACCTTCAAATCCCACCCGGTCCTTGACGGTTACCCGGCCGACACCACCTACATCTACCGGTCGCCGAACCTGTACGGTGGACGCGCCGCGGCCCGGCTCAACACGGACATCCTCGTGTTCGCGGAGAAATCCTTTCCCGGCAAGGACGCGGCCCGGCGGTACCTCGAAGACCTCGGGTTGATACGCATCATCGACGAGGCGATCGGCAGCGTCATCCTGGTCACCCCGGCCGACGGAAAAGAGTTCGGCCCCAACGACCAGAAATACTACTACGCCCTCCAGACGGCCATCTTCGCCCAGAAGGCGGGGGAAAGCTCCGGGCCGCCCTTCGGCCGCGCTCCCGGAGCGGGAGCCAAACCCGCCCTGGGCGCCCCCCCCGCGCCCGCAGGCAAGCCCGGCCCCGGGGCCGGCCCGGGGCCCGGGATGTTCGGGGCGCGGGGACCCAGGTATTCCGACGCCGAATATTTCGGCGGCTTCGGCTATACCTACGTCATCGGGATCGACGGCGGAGCCGCCTACCTGAACAATCACGTCGCGGGGACGCTGGACTACGTCAGCAGGATCGCCGGGATGCTGCTGATCGGCGGGAGCATGGAAACCGGTCGCGATGTCGCCGCTCTCGTCCCCGTATACCTGGTGAACGCGCCCGACCGGGTGGTGGAAGCGTATAAAAAGGCCAACGACACGGACGCCTATGAAAAAAACGGGGATGTGGAGGCGTTCTTCGACCAGTCCCTCCCGCTGAAGAGGGTGGTTGTGGCCCGGGACCGGAATCCGGACCTCGCCCGGTATATCCGAAACGCCTACTATGACCTGTTCATCAAGGCGATGCGCGTGCCGGTGGGCCGGCCGGGTCTTCACAGCGCGTCCACCCCTTACCAGGGTTACAGCATGGACCAGGCCCCGTTATCCCTCTGCGAACGCAACGCCGTCATCGACGGCGCCACCCGGGACGGCATTCGCGTCATCGGCCGCAGCCAGGACAGGTTCAGCCACATCAAGACCCCAAGCGGCGAATACCTGCAGACCTGGTTCGAGTACCTGCCCGAAGAAGTGCTCCGAAACACCGCCCCGCCCGGAACGGTGCCCCTGGTCCTTGCCAACCACGGAGGCGGGGACGACCCCCGCCAGTTCATCGAAGAAATCGGCCTGCTGCCGCTGGCCGGCAGCGAGCGCTTCGCCATGGTCGCACCGGAACACCAGAGCATCGGCCAGATCCTTTCGGAATCCCTCCCCGCGCTGGTGGAGTACATGCTCGCCACCTATCCCGCGCTCGACCCGGCGCGCGTGTACGTCACGGGTTACTCCATGGGCGGGGCCGCGACTCTGAGGGCCGTCAACGGAAAACCGTCCCTGTTCGCCGCGGCGGTCCCGATGGCGGCGGCCCCGTACACCGGGACCCCGGAGGAGGTGGCGCAGTTCCAGAAGGCCCGCCTGCCGGTCCTGTTCACCACTTCCTCCTTCGACCTGGGGGGCGCGTTCGATCAGGCCCGGGGCACCATCGCCGGCGGATACCAGGCGCAACTCAACCTGTTCCTCGGCTACAACGGGATGGAGAAGATAGCGGCGTACGATTTCGAGGCGTACCCGGTGAACGGGTTCAAGGCCGACCGGATGGTGCGGGTGCGGCTCAACGGAGAATACGACAGCTGCCTCTGGTATCTCAACGACGCCGCCGGCGTCCCCATGGTCGCGCTCTCCTATACCACGAACCTCCAGCATGCGCTCTACCCGGAATACGGCAGGATCGCGTGGGAGTTCTTCAAGCGCTACTCCCGCGACCCGCAGACCGGCAAAATCCGCTACAACCCGCACGGCGGCGGATTTTAGGCGAAGGCCCGTGCGGGCTGAAGGGAGCCCAGCCATGAAAACCAGGAAACCGACGTATGTAGTCCGTCCACCCACGGCAGTGCTGACGCGCGGATTCGATCCGGCCCTTTCGGTCGGATCGGCGCGCCCGGCGGTGTTCCGCTCCTCCACCTATGTGTTCTCCTCCCCGGAATCGGCCGAAAGGGCGTTTGCCGTCGCCCTGGGCCAGGCGCAGCCGGAGGCGGGGGAGAACATCGACCTGATCTACGCCCGCCTGTCGCATCCCAACGCCGAGATCCTGGAAGACCAGGTGGTGCCGCTGGAACCCTCGGCCGGGGCGGCGGCGGTGTTCAATTCCGGCATGGCGGCCATATCGACCCTGTTCTTCACCTTCTGTCCGCAGGGGAGCAGCTTCCTCTATACGACGCCGTTGTACGGCGGCACGTACCACCTGATCCACCACATCCTGCAGCCGCTGGGCTTTCGCGGCATCCCGGTGCGTGCCGGGGACACCGCCGGCATGCGCCGGGCCATCCGCGGGGCCTCGGGGCTGAAGCTGATCTTCATCGAGACCCCGGCCAATCCCGTTCTGACCATGACCGACATCGCGGCCGCCTCCGGGGAGGCGAAACAGCATCCCGACGCCCCCCTCGTGGCGGTCGACAACACCTTTTTGGGTCCGGCGTTTCAGCATCCGCTCCTGCACGGCGCCGACCTGGTGGTGTACTCTGCCACCAAGTACCTGTCGGGTTTCAGCGATCTGCTCGGGGGCGTGGTGCTGGCGCGCGAACCCTATCTCGTCGCGCACCTGCACGGTGTCCGGGCCATCCTGGGCAATATCCTGCAGCCGGATGAATGCTGGATGCTCAACGGCCGGCTGCCGACCGTGGCGCTGCGCATGAACAAGCAGAGCAAGAGCGCGCAGAGGATCGCCGAAACGCTGGCCGCGCACGACAAGATTGCCGCGGTGCACTACCCCGCGCAGTTCGGCGACCCGGACCAGGTCCGCATCCGCGACGCCCAGTGCCGTTTCCCGGGCGCCATGGTCGCCTTCGAACTGAAGGGGGGCAAGCGGGCGGCCTTCGATTTCCTGCGCCGTCTCCGGATCGCGCGCAACGCCGTGAGCCTCGGGGGGGTGGAAACGCTGGTCTGCCATCCGGCCACGACGACCCATTCGGAGCTGAGCCCCGAAGACCGGCAGGCTTACGGCATCACCGATGCGCTGGTCCGGATCTCCGTCGGCATCGAAGACTGGCGCGACCTGCTGCACGACTTTCACCAGGCGCTGGACGAGGTTCCGTAGGGGCGGACGGGAGACCGCCGGGATTCGGGCCAAGCGCGTGCCATGGCGCAGGGACTAGTGCGGCCGCCTGTTGTCCGGAGAGTCAAGCGCCTGGATCACACGATCCCAGATTTCGATAACCCCCAGTTGGATGGCCCAATCATGGATGTAGGACCTGTCGATTTCGGCCCCGCTGATCTTCAATATGCCGGCGATATCCCGCAAGTGCTTGTCGGATCCTCCCTCCTTGTAGTAACGCATCTTCATGATGATGATATCTTCCGGAGAAGCGAAGTTCGCCTCATAGCCTTCTCCGGGTTTGATTCTGCGGATTCGACGGAATCGGCTCTCATTAAAAGGACACTGATCCCGAATCACGATGTCCATCTTCAGCCCTGACGCCGGGTGGATGATGTTAAACTGCGTCCGGCGCCGGATCGCGTCCCGAATCATGTCCTCACTGACATAGAACTGATCGCATGGAAGTTCCGCCAGAAATCCACAAATGTGGGCAGCCTCCATTCCGGTCACGATATCGATGTCGTTGGTGAGCCGGGGTTCGCCATAGGCCATCGCGGCGACGGACCCGGTTACAAAATAGGGGATCCGCAGCTTCTCGAAGATTCTCACCATCACTTCCAGTAATTCATAGGGTCCCATGGAGAAATCTCCTGGACACTTCCATTTCGGTTTGCCGCTGAGACCATTCCGGGTGAATATGACGAATGTGGGCGGAAAGCATCCGTCGCGCCGACAACCACATCTCAAAGCCAATGCGCAGCCTTTCGCCCGGGGTCTTCTTTCTCAGAATCTCCGCGACAAGATCGTCGACGGCTTCGATTTGCCTGATAGGCCTCATGTCTGCTCGTTTCATTCCAATGTCTCCGCCACGCCGATCGACCTCTTAACCCGCATTATGATCATACCGCAAGCCCGGAATTGTGGGAAATTGCAGTCGGACACTTCGGCGAGGGGGTAACCCGGATCATGGGGTCCGGAGGAGGTGGGAGCAGCTTTCCGGGCACCGCCGGAGGTATTCCGCCAGCGATTCCGCCGGGCGGCCCGTCAACCTGCGCACCGCGTCGCTGACGCGGGCCAGGTCCCCCGCCGCGATCTGCAGAAAGTGGGTGACGAACACCTCCACCTCGTAGGCGTCCAGGCCGCGCCCGGTCAGGCGTCTGCGTTCGGCCTCGAAGCCTTCCAACCGGCTGGTGCGGCGCGTGGCCCTGGCCTCTTCGGGGGTCTGCGCCTGGTAGGTGATCGCCCGTCCGACGGCGGCCGAAAGCCGCTGGGCGGTCTCACCGAGGGTCAGGGCTTCCGGGCCCGTCAGGTCGTAGCTCCGCCCCTCGTGGCCGGGCGAAGTCATCACCGCCGCCGCGGCCGCCGCGATGTCGTCCCGCGTCACCCAGGCGGCGCGCCCTTCCCCCGCCGGCGCCCGCACGACGTCGTCCGCGGAGACGCACAGCGGCACGTTGTCCGTGTACAGGCTCGCCCTCAGGAACGTATATTCCATGCCGGAGGCGCGTATCCGCTCCTCGGTGTGAAAATGATCGTGGGCGAGGATGAAAACGGCGTCCGGCGCTGCGCGAACGACGGAGAGGTAGACGATGCGCCGCACGCCGGCGGCCCCGGCCGCATCCACGGCCGCCCGCTGCTGCTCGAGCCGGTCGTAGCGGGGCGCGGGCACGCCGTTTCTGGCGCTCTGGTGCGCGACCCCGAACCGGTCCCGGGCGGAAACGAGGAAGAGGGTGTCGACGCCGTACAGGGCCCGGCGCATCGCCGGCGCATCGTCATAGGAGGAAGCCGCCGCAATTTCGGCGCCCGGCAGAAGCGGGGCCCGCGCAGGATCGCGCACGACGAGCCGCTGCGCCAACCCGAGCGCGGCTATCCGCGCCGCAACCCTGCGCCCGACCTGCCCGGTAGCTCCCGTTACCGCCAGCATTGGCTTGACCCCGTGGTGTTTCCGGACCCGGCAGCCGCCCCGACGGGCGGCAGGCCGATCTTACCGCAGAACCCGCGGGTGTCGACATTCTTTCTGCACCTTCGATCCGGCGCGCGTCAGCAGCGCGAGGCAATCCAGCCGCTGTTGCACAGGGTGAAGCATTCGCCGCACGACCGGCAGGAAAGCTCCGCCCCTTCGAGCAGCGCCGGCCGGCGATCGATGCCGCGGCCCTTGAAGTAGATCCTGTTCTCCTTTTTGATCTCCGCGCAGTAGCGGAGGCAGCGCCCGCAAAGGCTGCAGTCCGTCATGCCGGTCCTGAAGCGCGAGGCGGTGACCCCGTATTCCTCCGCGTACGTCTGCCAGGAAGGCCAGAGGAGTTCGATGATCATCTTGCGGATCTTGACCACCATCTCCGTCTTTGTCCGCACACGGAGACCTTCCTCTATGGGGTAGACGCAGGACGCCACCAGTTTTTTGCGGCCCCCGCCGGTTTCGATCTCGACCATGCACATCCGGCAGGCGCCGAAGGACTCCAGCCGGTCGTCATGACACAGGGTGGGTATTTCAATGCCGGCGGACCTCGCGGCCTGCAGAACGGTGGTTCCCGGCGCGCCCTCTACGGCACGACCATCAATTTCCAATCGGACAGTATCCATGGCGCTCCCCGCTACTCTCTAGTTCCGGCCAAAGCAAACTCCTCGGCGGCTTCGTGCCGGATCGCGTCCGCCGGGACCTTGACGACGGCGCCGAATTTCTCGGGGCATGCCCTGAAACAGGCGCCGCACTTGATGCACTTCTCCTGGACGATGGTAAAAACGTCCGTCTCCGATTTGTGGACGGCTCCAGCCGGGCAGCTGCGCTGGCAGGCGCCGCAGGACCGGCATTTTTCCTGGCTGATATCGTAGGCGATCAGCGCCGTGCAAACGCCGGCGCGGCATCGCCCCTGCCGGATATGCTCTTCGTATTCCCCGCGGAAATACTTCAGGGTGCTGACGACCGGGTTGGGCGCCGATTGGCCCAGCGCGCAGAGGGACGCGACCTGCATGAATTCCGCCAGTTCCTCCAGTATTTCGAGATCGCCTTCCCGGCCTTTCCCCGAAGCGATGTCGTCGAGGATGCGGAGCATCTGGCGCGTGCCTTCGCGGCAGGGAACGCACTTGCCGCACGATTCGTGCGCAAGGAAGTTCGTGTAGTACCGCGCGGTATCCACCATGCAGGTGTTTTCGTCCATGACGATCATGCCGCCCGAACCCATCATGGAACCCGCCCTGGTGAGCTCGTCAAAATCCACCGGGAGATCGAGCAGGGTTTCCGGGATGACCCCGCCGGAGGGTCCGCCGGTCTGCACCGCCTTGAAGGATTTCCCGTCGGGAACCCCGCCGCCGATTTTAAAGATGATGTCGCGGAGCGGGGTCCCCATCGGAACTTCGACCAGTCCCGTGTTTTTGACCTTGCCTACCAGCGAGAAGATCTTGGTGCCCTTGCTCCCCTCCGTTCCCAGGCCGCGGAACCAATCCGCGCCCTTTTGGATGATGCGGGGAACGGTGGCCCAGGTTTCGACGTTGTTCAGGCAGGAGGGTTTGCCCCAGACCCCCTTCTCGGAGGTATGCACGTATTTGGGTCGCGGTTCGCCGACGTGCCCTTCGATGGCGCTCATCAGGGCGCTGGATTCCCCGGAGACGAAGGCCCCGGCCCCGCGGTGGATGGTGACGTCGAAGGAGAACCCGGACCCGAGGATGTTCCTGCCGAGCAGCCCGTATTCGCGCGCCTGCTCGATGGCGATCCTGGCGCTCCTGAGCGCCAGCGGATATTCCTGGCGCACGTACAGGAACCCTTCCGCGGCTCCGATCGCATAGGCGCCCAGGATCAGTCCCTCCAGGACGCTGTGCGGATTTCCCTGGAGCAGGCTGCCGTCCATGAAGGCGCCCGGATCCCCTTCGTCGGCGTTGACAATGACGTATTTCGGCTCGCCGGGGGCGTTGCGCGTGGTTTCCCATTTCCGGCCGGCCGGAAAGCCGCCGCCCCCCCGGCCGCGCAGTTTGGCCGCTTTCACTTCCTGGAGCACGGATTCGGGCGTCATCCCGGAAAGAGCCTTTGCCAGCGCGCCGTAACCGCCGATGGCGATGTAGTCCATGATGCTGGTGGCATCGATCCGGACGTTGTCTTCCAGGAGGACGCGTTCCTGGTGCTTGTAGAAAGGTATCTCCTGCAGACGTGCGATGCGCCCGCCGGTTTCTTCGTCGAGATACAGGAGGTCGGTGACCGGCCCCTCCCCCGCGCCGAGCCTGTCGATGATGGCCGCCGCGTCCTTCGGCTGCACTTTGAGACAGCAGGCATCCGAAGGCTGGATCACCACCAGCGGGGCGCCTTCGCAGAAGCCGTGGCACCCGGTCCGGCGGACTCCGATGGTGTCTCCAAGTCGGCGCTTTTCGATCTCGCCATCCAGGGCGTCCGCCAACGCTTCGGCGCCGCAGGCACGACAGCCCGATCCCGTACACACCTCCAGCCAGGCCTCCCTGGCGTCGCGCCCGGCAACAGCCTGTGTTCTCAGGTTCTCAAGATCCGCAACGGTTTTCACGCGTTTCATGCCTGCGTCTCCTTCTGCATCGTTTTAATGATTGTGTCGAGCCGGCTCCGGTCAGGATCGCGATAATACTCGCTGTCGACCTGGATCACCGGCGCCAGGGCGCAGCATCCGAGGCAATGGACGGTCTCCAGCGTGTAGGTGAGGCGGCTGTCCGTCTGTCCCGGTTGAAGGCCCAGCGCGGCGGAGACCCGGGTCAGCAGTTCGGAGGCTCCCCGCACGTGGCAAGCCGTCCCCGTGCAGACCTGGAACGAATGCCGGCCCCGCGGTTCCAGGCTGAACGCTTCATAGAAGTTGGCGATTCCGTGGATCTCGCGGAGCGGGATGTGGAGTCTGCCGGATACCCAGCCGAGGATATGGCGTGGAAGCCAGTGAAACGTCTCCTGGATGTCCAGGAGCGTCTGAATGAGCGCATCCTTCCGAAAGCCGTACTTGCGCATGATGGCGTCGGCTTTGAGGAGATCCTCGCGGATGCCGGCGATAGCGCGTTCCTTCCCCCCGGTCCGGCCGAGGCCGTCCGCGCGGTGCTTCGCCTCTTTCTCGAGAGAGGCCAGTTCGTCGAGCAGCTGGCGCTTTTCCATGCCCAGGGAGTAGGCTTCACCAAGGAAATCAAGCCCCTGAAGCAACAGATCCTGTTTCGCCCTGGGCGCATCGGCCTGCCTGCGCAGCGTGCTGAGATCCACCCCGCGCCGCACCGAATCCAGGAGCTTTTCGGGATCGACGGGCTTCATCAGAAAATCGTGGGCGCCCAGCCGCATGCATTCCACCGCGCAGTCCACCGTCCCGTCTCCGGTCATGACAATCGGTATCGTCGCGGATCCGGGCTCGGCCAGCCGGGCCAGCGCCTCGAATCCTGTCACACCCGGAATCCCGAGATCCAGAAGTACGACGCTCGGGCCGTCCGACTCCGCCGCCTGAAGACCCTGCCGCCCGTCGCCGGCAACGGCGACGCAATACCCGTCCTCTTCCAGGGTCCGGCGACAAGCCGCTGCCGATGCAGCGTCGTCATCCATAATAAGCACGTCCAGCGGGGGCGACGCCCCCGGGCCGATGGTCGTCATCTTGCGGGTATCCATAGTCAACCTCTTTAATTGGTGACACTTACGATAATGCTGCATTCATCGCCCCCGGCGATGTTCCTCCGCCGTCGGAGATTTCCGGGCCTTGGCCCGAGGCCTCAATGAAGGTCTCCTGAGGGCCGAAAGGGTATCGTTCGCGGGGGTTGAACTGCCGGTATCCGGGAGGCTCGGGCTGTGCTTCTCGAGTATCTTATGCAGTGTTTACGGATGAATACGGTGTTTGCGGCAGATCCGGCGTTTATCCTCGCGTTCCACCAGAATCGGCCGATGCTATTTCCATGCAGTCCGGTTTCATTCGACGATTGGCGCTGCTTCCAGGCACGTTGCCAACCACTGGTGATTGTCCATCATGTGGTCGAGCAAACAAGGCATGCAGCGTTTCGGCGACGGCTTCCTCCTTTCCAGAACCGGGCATTGTATAGCCGCGCGAGGGAAAAACCAAGCAAGACTATGAAACGGCCGTCGGGAACGACCGCCGCCCCCGCCAGACAAGAGCGGGGTCCGGGACTATGGCAGGCGGTCGGGGGAGCTTCCATTTCGATAGGGGAGAAAGAACGCCGCCGGCGGAGAAGGGATTTTCTGCCCATCCCCGCCGGCGGCGCTGTTACATCGGCAACCGGGTGTTATTGCAGCCGGCTACTTGACTTTCTTGACGGTCAGTTCCATGGGAGGCATGCCGCCGCCGGGGCCGCCGCCGCCCGGAGGAGGTCCCCCCATTCCCCCGCCGCCGGGACCGCCGCCGGGACCGCCGCCCGGACCGCCGCCCATGGCGCTGAAATCGACTCCGCTCATGTCCATTTCCATCGTCAGCTTCATCTCATCGCCAGCGACGGCGCCCTTGTAATTGATCTTCAGTCCGGCCATCATGCCGCCTTCCATCACGACCGTGAAGGAAACGTCATTGCCGTCGATTTTCCCCTCGGTGATCTTGTTTTCGCCCCCCTGGCGGCCCGGACTCGTTCCGGTGAATTTGGTGGGATCGGCTTGATCGGGGACGAAGGTGAAGCTCACCTCCATGGATTGGCCCATCATCTCCCTGGTGCCTTTCCACGTTCCAGCAATATCCGCGCCCAAAGCCGACGAAAGCATCACGCTCAGGGCAAAGACAGTCAAAACAAGGATTTTGATCCGCATAGAATGTTCACCTCTCTGCAAAGTTGGCAAATTCGCGCAGGCCTTTATTCCTAAAGAGCTATGGTCATACATACGCCTGGACCAGGGCCGATGTTACCGATTCCTTTCCCCGCCCGCTCGCGCCTGTTGTATCATCGGAGGTGTTCCATCATGAACAATGGGGCCGACGATCACGTCGGAAAGAAAAGGAGGGACCCGTGCCGAAGAACCTGCCGCCCTTGCTTCTTACGCTCGCCCTCACCGCGGGCCTGACTTTCACCTCCGGCGCCCTCGCTCTCGACTACTCCAACCGACAGGGGAACCCGGCCACTTTCGAGACGCTGGAGGAAACCCGCGTGAGCAGCCCTGCTGCCGCCGCCTCGCAGGACTCCGGCAAGGGGGCCTTCAAGTCCCACCCCGTGCTCGACGGCTATCCTGAAGGAACCACGTACGTATACCGGTCGGCGAACCTCTGGGGCGGGCGCGCCCTCCGCTCCAACACCAACATCCTGGTCTTTGCCGAGAAGTCCTTCCCGAACAAGGATGCCGCGCTCACCTACCTGAAAAATCTCGGCATGACCGACATCATCGATGCGGCGATCGGGAGCGTGGTGCTCGTCACGCCGTCCGACCCCAAGGCCGGCTTCGCCGCCGCCGACCAGAAGCACTATTACGCCCTCCAGACGGCGATGCTGTCACTGGGCGGATCGGAAAGATCCGGCGACATCGTCACGACCTGGTCCGACGGCGCCTACTTCGGCGGCTTCGGCTTCCTTTATGCCATCGGGATCGACGGCGGTGCGACCTTCTTCAACAACTACATCGCCAGCACCTTCGACTACGCGAGCCGCATTGCCGGCGCCCTGCTGATCAACGGCAGGATGGAGGAGGTCCGCAAGGTGGCCGCCGTTCTGCCCGCCTATCTCGTGAACCCCACCGAGGCCGTCGCGGCCGGGTACAAGGCCGCGAACGAAACCGACGCCGCAAGGGGGGACGGCGGGACCACCACCTGCTTCAACCAGGCCCTGCCGCTTCAGCAGGTGACCGTCCACAGGGAACCCAAGCCGGACGCGGCCGCCATCATAAAGAGGGTGTACGACGAAATGTTCTCCCGGACGATGCGCGTCCCCGTCGTCAAACAGGGATTGCACAGCGCCGGCACGCCCTTCCAGGGATATACGTTCGATCAGGCGCCCTATTCCCTGGCCGCGCGGAACATCGTCACCAACGGCGTGACGCGCGACGGCGTTTCCGTGTTTCCGCACCAGGAAGACAGGTTCTCGGGCATCCGAACCCCGGCCGGCGAGTACCTGCAGACCTGGTACGAGTATGTACCCGGCGAGGTTCTCCAAAACGGGGTCGCGGCTGGCACCGTTCCGCTCGTCATCGCCCTCCATGGCGGCGGCGATGATCCGCAGGCCTTCGTGGAGGAGGTCGGCTGGCTGGAGATGGTGTGTCAGGAGCGGTTTATCCTGGTGGCCCCGGAGCACCAGGGTCTCTCTTCCGATCAGCCGGTTCTCGGGGAATCGCTGGCCGCGCTGGCCGCCTACATGATGAAGACCTATCCCGCGATCGATGCTTCACGCGTCTATGCGTCCGGCTATTCGATGGGCGGAGGGGCCACCCTCGCCATCGCGACCAGCCACCCGCGGATGCTGGCGGCCGTTGTCGACATGGCCGGCGCGATGTTCACGTTCACGGACGCCATGGAGGAGCGGTTTGAGGAAACGGACCTGCCGTTCATGTACCTGACCAGCGCCTATGACCTGTCGCCCAATATAAACCCCGAAGACGGAAGTCTTTCGGACAATTCCCAGGTGCTGTTGAATGCATTCCTGCTTTTCAACGGGATGGACCGGGTCCGCTATGACTTCGAAGCCCACCCGAAGTGCGGGTTTCAGGCCGACGCCTGGTCGGAAACCGTGTTGAACGGCGAACACAGGAACTTCATCTGGTATCTGAATGACAGGCAGGGCGTTCCCATGGTGGCCCTCAGCTATACGGCCGACCTGGTTCATGCTCTGTACCCGCAATACGCCGGAATCGCGTGGGACTACCTGGCCCGGTTCTCGCGCAATCGGAAGACGGGCGCCGTCCAATACCATCCTTGACCCGGAATCTTCATGAAGCGCATCGTCGCAATCGAAGGAGACTATCCCATGAGAAAGATCTGCCTGACACTCTTCACCCTGTCGCTGTTTGCCATGACCGCAGGGAACCCTCTCGCGGACGATCTGTTGCCCAGGCCGGAACTGGAGTTCCTGTTCGAACTGACGGCCACATTGGAGCCGCCGCAGGAACTGGGCAAGACCAAATACGGCACCCGTCGCATCATCAATATCTCGGGCGGGACCTTCTCGGGACCCAAAATCAAGGGGACCGTGCTGCGCGGCGGCGCGGACTGGCAGACCGTGCGCGAAGACGGCACCGCCGACCTGGTGGCCAGGTACAGCCTGAAGACCGATGACGGCCTGATCATCTTCGTCGAAAACACGGGCATCCGGACCGCACCCAGGGCGGTTCTCGACCGCCTCGCCAGGGGTGAAGAGGTGCCCCCTTCCGAGTACTACATGCGTACCGGCGCCAGGATGGAGGTCGAGGCCGGCAGCAAGTACGATTGGCTCAACAAATCGGTCATCATATCCACGGGAATGCGCAGGGCGAACAGCGTGGTCATCCATTTCTACAGGGTGTTGTAGCCGGGCCTCCGCCATGCGCATCCGGCGGGGGTCACAGGGGCCAGAGCCGGGGGGCCAGAAAGATCGCCACGAGATAGACGACCACCGTGAGAAGACCGCCCACCTTGAGAAAATCGCTGAAGCGGTAGCGGCCCGGCCCGTAGACCATCAGGCAGGCGGGCTCCAGGGGGGTCAAATACGAGGTGCTGGCCGCGATCGTTATCATCATGGCGAAGGTGCGCGGGTTCAGGCCCAGCTGCAGGGCGGTCTGCACCGCGACCGGGACGACGACGGCCGCAGCCGCCTGGTTGGACATCGGCTGGGTCAGGGCCACCGTGAGGAAGAAGAACCCGCTCAGCAGCCAGAGCGGGTTCCACCCCCCCACCAGCGCGGTCAGCCGGTCGGCCAGAAACGCCGCCGTGCCGGTGGACTGCATCGCCACCCCCAGGCCCAGCATGCTGCCGATCAGGATCAGCACCTTCCAATCCACCTGGCGATAGGCCTCTTCGGGTGAGATGCAGCGCGTCACGAAGACCAGCAGGGCGCCGGAAAGCATGGCGGCCGGCAGGGGGAGGAGGTTCATCGAGCCGGCGATGAACGCGCCGATGAAGATCGCCGTCACCAGCAACGCCTGCCTGGGACGGAACCGCCGGGTCTCCATGATGCCCAGTACGTCGAAAGCGTTCTCCGCCTCGAGCGCCGCGATCTGGTTGTGCTTTCCCTGCACGAGCAGCACATCCCCCAGCCCCAGGCGGGTGTCGGCGAGCCTCGACCGGATCACCCCCGTGCGGCGGTTGATGGCCAGGACCTGGATCCGGTAGCGCTCCCGCATCTTCAGGCCCTTGGCCGTGCGCCCGAGGAAGGGCGAGCCGGGCAGCAGCACCACCTCCGCCAGGCCCAGCCCCTCGGCCTCCAGGTCCGCGTCCGAGACCGTGGCATCCTCCTGCGCGTCGAGGCCCGGGACGTCCTTGACCTTCAGGATCGCCTCGGAGGACCCCTCCACCAGCAGGGTGTCTCCCGTCCGCAACAGGGTGTCGGCGGACGGGTCGAGCGTGCGCTTCCCGTCGCGGATGATGGCCAGTACCGTCAGGTCGTAATTCCGCCCCAGGCCGGAGTCCGCCAGCGTGTTGCCGTCAAGGGAGGATCGCTCCAGGATGCGCAGCTCGGCCAGGTAGGGGCGCAGGCCGAAGGTGTCGGTCAGGGTCGGCTCGGCCGGGCGCTCGGGGATCAGCCGCCTGCCGAAGAACCCCATGTAGAGCAGGCCGGCCGCCAGCACGGAAACCCCGACCGGCGTCAACTCCAGCATGCCGATCGCCGGCATGCCGAACTGGGTCATCAGGCCGCTCACCACCACGTTGGTCGAGGTACTCACCAGGGTCACCGAACTGGCCAGGATCGCCGCGAAAGCCATGGGCATCAGGAGACGCGAGGCGCTCATCCCCGTTCTCTGGCTGATGCCCAGGATCACCGGGAGGAAGAACGCCGCGGCGGCCGTGTTGTTGATGAAGGAACTGAACAACGCCACGGCCAGCATGGTCGCGGGCAGCAGGGCTCCGGGATGTTTGCCCGTAATTTCCAGTAAACGGCGGCTCACGACCTCCACCGCTCCCGTGCGCATCAGGGCCGCGGTCATGATCAAAAGGCCGAGGAGGAGCATGACCGTGTCGCTCCCGAAACCGGAGAACGCCCGGTCCAGGGGGATCAAATCCAGGACGATCAGGGCGAGCAGCACCCCCAGCGCGGTCACGTCCGGAGGCACCCACTCGAACCAGAAGAGGACGAGCGCTACGGCGAGGATGATCAACAGCGACAGGATCGAAAGGGTCATGGCGCGTGGCTCCAGGTTCACTCCCCCGCTGCCGGCGTCGGGGAGCCGCGCCCCCGGCGGCACCGACCAGCCGGCCGTACTCCACCTTCCATCATCAGGGCCCCGGTCTTCAAGCGAAATCCCGCCATGGCACGCTGGATTGTGCTCCTCGAACCAGGTGCCATGGTTTCGGGAAGAGCGGATTCTTCTTTTTGACTTTGACATTCGCCTTCATAGACGCCATATGTAAATAAGTACGGGGATTCGTCCCCAGGCTGTCATCCCCCCCCGAACGAGTAAAGAAGACCTGGACACTCGACCGTTTGCATCTGAATCCAGGGGTACCTGGATTCAATACCTTTGGGGGGTTGCCGTCATGCCGAGATTTCTCATCGTCGCGTCACTGTTTATGTTTTCCACCCTGCCTGGCCCTGCCCTGGCCGAAGACGCGCAGGCCATTCTGCAGAAAGTGGAGGAACTTCAACGCCAGCGCCTCGCCGGAATAACCCGTTATACCGTCGATGCGACCATCATGGGTCAGCGCCAGGTCACCACCTACGAGCGCGCGTCGCTCACGGTCGACGGCGGGACGGTCGAAGTGTTTCGCCCGGTCTCCCCGGGCAGGGACGGACAGGCCGCCGGCGGTCCGGGCCAGGCGATGACGCCCGATCAACTGGAGGCCTTTGCCGGCGCCCAGGCGATGACGGGGGACGCGCTGAGTGAAGAAATGGACCGCGGCATGCAGCAGGCGGGCCTGCCCAGGGGCCTGCTGGGGGCTTTGGGCGCCGGGTCGGCCGATCGGCCGTGGGCTTCGGCCGATCCGCGGGTCCTCATGGGGGGCAACGCCGGCTTCCTGCGGGCGGCCGCCGACGCCGGCCGTGCGAATGCCGCGGAAGCCGCCTCACCTGAAACCGACACGGGGCTTGCCGCGTTCGCGCAGCGGGCCAGGCTCGTCGGCACCGAAAAGATCGACGGCATCGCGGCCTTCCATCTCGCAGCCGACAACCTCGACCGGCGGCAACCTCTCGAGGACGGCGGCGAGCTGACGATCGACACCGTGAGCCTGTGGATTGACAAGAAGATGTACGTGCCGCTCAAACTGACCATGCAGGGGACGCTGTCGGCCCAGGGGCAGACACGCAGGATCGAGATCGAGAAGATTCATTCCGATTATCGCGCGGTCGCGGGGTCCCCGATGTACGAGTCCTATCGCCAGGTGGTGCGCATGGGAGGCGTCATGGCCGAAAAGGACCGGAAGGAAATGCAGAAAGCCCAGGGGGAGCTCGCCAGGCTCGAGAAACAGATCTCCGCGATGCCTCCATCACAGCGGGCAATGATGAAAAAAATGATGGGATCGCAGCTCGACACCGTCCGAAAACTGGCGGCGGACGGCGGCATGGAAGTCGTGACCGAGGTGAACGCCATACACGTCGACACCCGCCTGCCCGCCGCGGACTAGAATCCGGGCAGACGGAAAGGAGGGAAAAGTGATCGGGAAGCTGCTCCTCATCCTCGCCGCCGCGCTGTCCTGCCCGGCATCGGCGATCGCACTTGCGGCCCCCTGCGAGGCCCTATTCCACTTCGACGGGGATCTCTCCGATTCGAGCGGCAACGGCCACGACGGCCGGATGCTGGCGCCCGAAGGCATGGAGGCGACTCCTCAATTCGTCCCGGGACGGTCGGGACAGGCGCTGCGCCTGGACGGCGAGTCGGCCATGCGCGCATTCATCGACCTTCATCCGGACACCTGCCCCCAGGTGACCTTCAGCGCCTGGATCAACGTTGAATCGGTAGCCTCGAAACGGATCCAGAACGTGATTTCGACCGGCAATGGAATCAGTCCCGGCCTGCGCCTCTCCGGCAACCATCTGGTGATGGCCGGGAGGGCCAACGGGATTTACGCCCGTGACGTCAACCTGGCGGGCGCCGGCTGGACGTTCGTGAGCATGGTCTATGATTATACCAACGCGGAGTACCGATTGTACTGGCGCGCCCGGGAGGAGGTGAAGCCCCTGGGGGGCGGCCCGGTCACGCCGGGGGAGGCGGTCTGGATCGGAGCCTTCAACGACAGGATATCGGATACGGCCCGCGACATCCTGATCGACGATCTCCGCATCTTCGGCCGGGCCCTCGATGCCCGGGAAATTGCCGCGCTGCGCACCGCCCCCGCCGGATCGGACGGCGCGGTCGCCTCCTCCAAAGGAGCCGCGGGCGGCAGCTGTTCGGCCGGCGCCGCGTGCCCGGCGGGATCCTATTGTGCCATCGACGGCACCTGCCACCCGGAGAGCCACCGGCCGATGCCGGGCACCGGGACTGGACCGGGCGTAGCGGGCCTCCAGGAACGGCTCGCCGCACGGAACGCGGAGGGCGCCGGAGATCTCGATTTCGATTACGATTCACCGACGGGAATGCTCGACGGCGCAAGTTCGGGAGAAGGGACCCTCGACGGACTTCAGGAGCGGCTCGCCCGCCAGAGTGCAGGGCGAACCGGTGACATCGGCGGCGATTTCCGGGCCACCACCCCTCCCTCCCTCGACAGCGCCGATTCGAGCCCGGGCGCGACGGAAACCGGTGCCGTCCAGGAGGCCTCCGGTCCTGTCGGGGGCAAAGGATCGATGACCGCCGGGCAATTTCTGCGGCAAAGCAGCTACCGGAAAGAGGCCACGGGAAATGTCAGGGACTGCACGGCGTTTTCGGAGGTCATCGGCGACCTTGCCACCGGGTTCCGCGACGCGGTCCTGGAATTGTCCGTTGAGAGCGCCTGCGGATTTCTCACCACCCCCGTGCACCTGACCCGGGCGGCCGCGGATGTCCCGGACGCCTCGGGATACGAGACGATGGCGTTCCGCGAGGCCATTCTGGAGGAAGCCTACCGGAGCTGCGTTGCCTCGACTTCGGCCGTCGCCCGATTGCCCGACAAAATGGTGGCCTTCTGGAATTCCATCACCGGGAGCGACACCTGGGCCACCATCGGACCGAGAAAACTGGAGTTCGGAAGGGTTCAATCGGGCAACCTGATAGCACCGGGGGACCGGAAATTCATCTCCACCTCCCCGGCCATGAGCCGCAGTCGGGTCTTTCTGAACCTGCGGGAGCTTGAAGGGAAGGCGCGGGTGACGGCTCGCGTGTGCAGGGTCTCGCTCGGCAACCATTACGAGAAACTGCATACCCTGACCGTCAACGAGACGCCCGAAGAGCGCGCCGACGAGAAGCAGTGGATCCTCCAGGACCTTGGAGATCTTCACCGGCATTTCCTGATCGTCTACCTGGACGCCGCCGGGACCGTCACGCGCAATTTCAGATACGAGCTCAAGGCCGAATGACCGCCCGATAGCGTCATTCCGGCCTGTTGTCCCCGCGCCATTCGAGCATCATTTCCGCTTTCTCATCCTCCTGGATCCGCATATAATGGGTCCCAGGTTTCCTCCAATTTCTCAAGGCGTTACAGAGGAAGGATTTTCCGGGCAGCGCCCGCGGCCCTTTCGCGGCAGCGCTTTGGTTCCAATACGGATGCTTAAACAGGAGGGAGACATGACGGGGAAAAGGGAAACGAACCGGAGGGATTTTTTTCAGAGCGTATCCGCCGGAGCCGCCGGGATGGCCTTTGCCAGCGTACTGTCCACGCTGAATGCGGCCGCGGCGGCGCAGCAGCCGGACTATTACGGCAAAATGGACATGAGCAAGCTGGGGAATGTCGTCAGGGAACCGAATGTGGTCGAATTCAAGCCCTGGAAATCGATCCACTCGACGATCACGTCTCCCATGATCACGGCATGGGGTTCCGGGGACATTCCCGAGTCGAAACTGGCGATAGGATTTGCCTATATCACCAAGCCCGATACCCTGGGCGGCGCCACCCATTCCCACGCCCACGATCAGTGGATATTCCTGATCGGGGGGGACGGGAGAAATTTTCTCGAATTCGACGCCGATGCCGAAATGCTGCTGGGCGACAGGGTCCGGAAGGTCGACTATTCCTGCTATTTCTTCATTCCGGCCAACACGCCCCACTGTCCGCTGGTCATCAAACGGGTCGGAAAACCGATTGTCTTCATCGATGCGAGGATGGGCTGACGGGGGCCCTCATCCCGGCTCCGTCCGGACGCCCCCCAAGGGGGGCATCGAGAGGGCATGAACCTGACGGGGTGCAGGACGCCATGGTCTACCGTCACTGGTCCTCCCGGCCGGTACGACTGACCGGGCGGACCTACCCGCAGAGCGGGCATCCCAAGCCGAACGGCTTCTGGTTTGACGTGGACGACAGCTGGAAGGAGTGGTGCGAGGCCGCGCGCTTCCGCCCGGAAAGGCTCCGCTTCTTCCACGAGGTCACCCTTCTCGACCTTTCCCGGGTACTCTTCCTGAAAACGGCGGAGGATATCGACCGCTTCACCCGGGAATACGGGCATGACCTTTCCACCCATATCGAACCGCTGCAGGGGCCCGAAGCCAGGCGTGAGTTCGCGGACCGGTACGGGTGCGATCTTTTCGGCGATATCCGGAGACATTTTTCCAGCTATATCCTGTGGGGCGAAGTCGCCAAACGTCACGCCGGCATCGTCATCCATCCCTATATCCCCGAAAGAAGCGCGACCTACCTGTGGTACGCGGGGTGGAACTGCGCCGGCGGATGCGTCTGGGACCTTGCCGTCATGGGCGTGGGACGTGCGCGGCCGGCACCACCCGGTTTCGGGCGGAACCTGCCCGGTTCCGGGATATGATGGGTTTTTGCTTCTATGAGGGGGGGCATGCCACAACGGGGATTTCCCTGTCTCCCGGCCGGTTTTCCGGGCGCCGCGCTTTTCCTCCCTTTCCGCCCTGGTGAAGATGGAAGAGGTCGAGCGGGCTCAACGTGGTGATCACCGAATCGGACCCGCTCGATTACGCGGGCATGGACCTTGCCGCGGGCACGGAGCCCGACAGCCGGCCTAGGGGCCTGCGAGCACGGCGAAGCCATCCCGCACTATGGACCCCGCAAGTCCCGTTGACCTGACGCATCATCGGAGACATGAAGAATGAAAGGAAACCGCACCATGAAACGATACCCCTTGCTGACAATCCTGGTTTTCTGTGCCTTTACGCTCGCTTGCCGTGACGAGGGCGCATCCACGGACCATCGCATCTCCAGGCCGGGCGAATATTCCGGCTTCAGCGACGCCATGTACGGCGAGGATTACCAGAGGACATCCCGGTATGTCCCGGTGAGCGACGGCACCAGGCTCGCGATGGACCTGTATCGCCCGAAGGATGCAGCAACCGGCGATGTCGTCGAAACCCCGCTTCCGGTCCTGTGGATGCATACGCCCTATAATCGCAGGTATTCCAACAACGACGGGGCCCTGACGGTGGACAGTTACCCCGGAACGGCGGGAAGGCTGGTGAAATACGGCTACGTGGTCGCCACCGTGGACTTCCGCGGCCTCTATGCGTCCTTCGGGCATAACGAGGCGTTCAACCGCGGCGAATGGGTGACTGCGGCGCGCCGCGATGCGTACGACATCACGGAATGGCTGGCGCAGCAGCCGTGGAGCAACGGCAAGATCGGAATGTGGGGGTGTTCGGCCACCGGCGGCAGCCAGATGCAGGCCGTGACGACGGCGCCTCCCCATTTGAAGGCCGTATTCCCGATGAGTTGCGAATTCGATGTCTATCCCTTTCGCGTGCCCGGAGGCATGGCGAGTGCCCAGGGCGCTCCCGCGAGGCTCCTGTCCACGCAACAGGCCCGCGATGCGGCGGCGGCGCCGGTGGACGGCGATACGGACGGGTCGCAGTTGCGTGCAGCCATTGCCGGGCACGCCGGCACGGTTGAAGATCCCGGCTATGCGCCCTACCGGGACAGCATCGCCGGCGCCATCACGGACCCCGCATCCCGGCAGTGGTGGGTCCGGAGCAGCCCCCACACCTACCTGGAGGAGATCCGCTCTTCCGGAATCGCCATGTATCTGGCCGCGAACTGGGACGAAGGGCCCACCAAGCACGGCGCTTTCTTTACTTTCAACAACGTGACCAACCCGGCGAAACTGATCGTGGGACCCGCGGGCCACTGTGGCTGGCTAGCGGTCCAGAGCCAGACCGGATTCGACATCACCGTCGAGGAGCGCCGTTTCTTCGACTATTGGCTCAAGGGGATCGACAACGGCATCATGGATGAAGATCCCGTCTATTATTACACCTACAACGCTCCGGCCGGCACCGAGTGGCGTTCGGCCAAACGGTGGCCCCTGCCCGAGGAAACAAGGACCCGGTACTACCTGGGAGAGGGCTCGCTGGGCACGGAAGAGCCGGCGGGGGCGGATTCAAAAGATCAAACCGTCGTCGCCTACGATGTCACGCCCGGTAACCCGGCGGCCGGGGGACTGGTATATGAAACCGCCCCGCTCGGCGCGGACCTGCAGGTCACCGGGCATCCCGCCGTCAGCCTGTGGGTATCGTCCACCGCGACCGACGGAGATTTCATCGCCGCCATCGAGGATGTCGCGCCGGACGGTTCGGCCGCCTCGTATAACGTGCACGGCCGGCTCCGGGCCTCCCTGCGAAAGCTGCACGATGCGCCCTATAACAACCTCGGGTTGCCCTGGCACCGCTTCTACGGGGCGGACGCGGCGCCCCTGGAGCCCGGGCGGCCGGTGGAGCTGGAATTCGAACTGCTACCCATATCGACGGTCTTCAAGGCAGGCCATCGCATACGGCTGGCGATTACGTTCGCGGACAGGACGACCCCGAGGCTCGATCCCGCTCCGAAGGTGACGATCCATCGCGATTCCGCCCACAGATCCTATGTCACGTTGCCCGTAATCCACCCGGATTGAGCGCGGCCGATCACCTGATTGCGGACCTGGGAGCCGGTGGTCTCGAAACCCGGCCCCAAAAACGACCGGACTCTCCTGAGCATGGCTCAGAAGCGGTACCTGTCTTTCAGCACGAGTGTGTCGCCGGAATCGTCGACGTTCCAGAGCTGCGGCTTGCGCGGCCCGTTCCCTTCCGAGTGATGAAGGAGGAAAAGCAGCTTCCCCTCGAATGTCCGGAAGAGCATGCCGTGCCCGGAGTTGTCCCCCTTGAAGGCCTCCGGCTCCTGCATCCATGGCCCCCGGATGCTTCCCGACGCCGAATAGGCGATACCCTGCGCGTAGCGGTGCTCGCCCCAACTCGACCACAGCATTCCCAGCCTGCCCGTCCGGGTCCGGAACAGCTGGGGTCCGTCGGTCACCCACCCCGGCATCTTCAGGCCGAAGGTCGCTTCGCCCAGACTGTTCATCTCCTTCGCCCATGGCGCCTCGCTGGCGCGAAACAGGGTAGTGGGCTCGGCGGTGCGACGGGTGAGGTCCTCCGAGAGCGGCATGGAATCGATCGTGCCGTCGATGATCTGGGTCCACTCGTGGACGAAGACCATGTAGGTCGTACCCTCTTCCTGATAGAGCGTGCCGTCGATAATGTCCCAGTCCCCGGGACCGAGGCAGAACTCGAACTCGGGAACCAGAGGCTTGTAAGGCCCCGCGGGCGTGTCGGCCACCAGCAGCTGGGTCTGGTTGGTGGGAACGTTGTACCGGCGCGGAATGTTTTCGATCAGGTGCCCGTGATCGTTCCAGGTGCCCGCCAGGTAATACCTGTCCCCGATGTGATGGATCTCCGCCGCCGCCACGAAGTTCCCTTCCATCCACGTCCCCTCGAGATCGATGATGGAATAGGGGCCGGTCCACGTCTCGAGGTCCTTGCTCTCGTAGAGACGCCCGCCGGTGCCCGTCAGGTAATAGGTGCGCGACTTCCCGTCAGGGTAGATGAAGGGATCGCTCATCGAGAGGTCCTCGAGGGAAACGGTCCTGATTCGGGGTTCGGGGCGCGGCGCCCCGGCCGCCGGCTTCCGCCCGGCGGCGCCGGGCGCCGGAATCGGCCCGCCGAAGTTCTTCTGTCCCGGGGCGGCAGGGGGCGCCTGTTCCCCCGGGACGGCCGGATGCTTCACCCGCGTGTGCTCCTGGGCCGCGGCCGGCCTCCCACTTCCCCAGGTTACCAGCGTCATCATGAAACAAGCGGCCGCCAGAACGGATATCGATAATGTCTTCACGGTTCCTCCTGGCCCGAGGGGAATCCTCCCCGAGGATCGGGGCCATCATTGAGGGGAGAGCTGCAGGCTTTGATCCCGACACGGTAACATTTTATAGGCATTTCCGTCCGGCAGCGCAAGCGTGAAGGGAAAACCATAAAGCGAATGCTTTGGCAATATCCCGTATCCGTGCTAGGTTAGCCCTGTATAACCCCGATATATCCAAAACCTTGATCTTTTTGCCAGAAAAGAGGAGAAGCTCATGCGGACCAAGTTATTGGCGATCGCCATGATGGCGTTCCTGCTTTTGGTTGTCGCGGCCTGTCAATCCGGAGGCCCGGAAAAGGCCGCTCTCAAGAGCGCCGTGACCGATGGCGCCGAACCTTCGAGCGCGTGCGACCGTGCCTGCCTGGAAGGTTACGTCGACAGATATATGGACGCCATGCTCGCGCACGACCCGGCCAGGACCCTTTTTGACGCCGACTGCAGGTTCACCGAGAACGGCGTGCAACTGCCGCTCGGCAACGAGGGCCTTTGGTCCACCATGGTCGGCAAAGGCACCTATAAATTCTATGTCCCCGATGTGGAAACGCAGCAGGTCGCCTTTATCGGGACCGCCCGGGAAGAAACGGCCAAACCCGGGGAGGGCAACCCCGTCGCGGTCGCGCTTCGCCTGAAGATCCGGGGCGGCCTGATTACGCAAGCGGAGCAGATCGTCGTGCGGCCGGAGAGCAACCTGCTCGACCCCGGCCGCAAGCGACCGCCGTCGGCTGCCGAAAATATCGAAAAAATGGGCCGTCCGCATCCCGTCTACCTCGAGGTGATTCCGCCCGAAGAACGACCTTCGCGCGAGGAGATGATCCGGATCGCCAATATGTATTTCTCGGGATTACAGCGCAACGACGGGAAAGGCGAGTACCCCTTCTCCGACGACTGCGATCGCTATGAGAACGGGGGACGCGCCACCAACGTTCCGCTCAGACCGGGGCAGAAAAGGCCGGACCCGCTCACCGAGGTCTCCTATTCGAGCGCCTGGGGCTGCAAGGAACAGTTCCAATCGGGCCTCATGCATTTTGTTTCGCGCATACGCGATCGCCGCTTCGTGGCGGTGGACCGCGAACGCGGAATCGTTTTCACCTTCAATTTCTTCGATCATGCCGCGGGTAAAACCCGGCGATTCCAATCGCCCGACGGCCGCGACCTGGTCGCCGGGCCCACCGAACCATGGACCTGGCAGCAGGCGGAACTGTTCAAGATAGAGAAGGGGAACATCCGCCGGATCGAAGCGGTTCTGCAGCGATGCCCGTACGGGATGAACTCCGGATGGAGCACCTACGAGCAGGGTTTGTCGGAGGAGATCCAGGACATAAGGGAGTGAGCCTGGAGAAACTCCGCCCCCTCTCCCTGCGCCGTAGAAAGGGGATGGTCATGCCGCCATTTCCCGGGAATGACCGGAGAAAAGAGGGGAAAGCCCCATGAATCTCGGAAACGCCGCAGGGATCGTCATGATGGCGGGGGCCATCGTGTTATCGGCGGGATGCTCCGTGCAAAATCGTTTTCTCTACTATCCGGACCGGCGCCTGCCGACGACCGGGGAACTGGCCGCGCTGAATCTCCGTTTCTGGCCTGCCGGACCTGCGGCCTATCGCGGTTTCATCGGCGCTGCCGGGGTCGCGGATCCGAAGGGAACCGTCATCGTCTTCCACGGCAACGCGGGGACGGCCGCGGACCGGGGCTACTACGTCGATGCGTTGGCCCCGCTCGGCTATCGCGTCATCCTGGCCGAATATCCCGGGTACGGCAAACGGGAGGGGAAGTTGGGCGAAGCGTCGTTCGTCAGCGATGCGAAAGCGACCCTCCGGCTGGTGTCCGGGCGATATGGAAGCCCGGTCTTCCTGCTCGGGGAATCCCTGGGCTGCGGGGTGGCGGCGGGACTGGCCGGGGACGGATCCCTCCCGATCGACGGCGTGCTCCTGATCACGCCGTGGGATACGCTCCTGGCCGCGGCCAAACACCATTTCCCGTGGGCGCCGCTCGGGCTCCTTCTGAGAGACAAATACGACACCGTCCGAAATCTGAAAGCCTACCCGGGCAGGGTCGGCGTCGTCGGCGCGGAAAAGGACGACATCGTTCCGATCAGGCACGCAAGGGCTCTCTATGAGTCCCGCACCGGCGACAAACGGATGTGGATCGTTCAAGGCGCCGGACACAACGACTGGATGGAGCGGGTCGGCCCGCCGCAGTGGCGGGGGTGGATGGATTACGTCCGTGGAGTCCAGGCCGGGCGAGAGGACCCGTAGGCCGGCCGCAAAGCGGTGGATCGGGCAAAAGCCCTTAAAAGTACGAACCGGATGGCCGCAACCTGCAGGGAGGATATCCCCATGTTATTGAGAACCGAAGTCATCAAAAGAGTGTTCTGCCGGCCCCCCATGGTGGCCGGGTTGTTCCTCTCACTCCTGGCAACCGCGCCCTTCATTGAGAGGACCCGCGGATCCGACAAGGCTGCCAATCCTCGTGCCTGCAAAGCGATTGCGGAACTCGCGGGGCCCGATTTCCTGGTCCATAGGGCGGAGATGGTTCCGGCCGGGCCTTTGCCGGGGCAAACGGGCATCCGGGAGAATCTTCCCGAGCATTGTCTGGTTCAGGGTACGCTGAATCCCCGCATCGGTGCAGGGGGCCGCGAGTTCGGCATCGGTTTTGACCTGCGCATGCCCACGGATTGGAACCACCGCTTTGTTTTCCAGGGCGGCGGCGGAATGGACGGCGAATTACCCCCCGCTTTGGGTGATATTTTCGGATCGATCAAGCCCTCCGCGTTAGCGCGTGGTTTTGCCGTTGTCGGCACGGATGGCGGACATCGCGGCTCGATGATGGACGCCTCTTACGGCGTCGACCAGCAGGCCCGGATCGATTACGCCTACAACGCACTGGACAAGGTGACCCTGAAAGCCAAGGAACTGATCGAACGCTATTACGGCGCCGCGCCGGAGTACTCTTACCTGTTGGGCTGTTCAAACGGGGGGCGACAGGGGCTCATGGCTTCTCAACGCTTCCCGCTCTATTTTGATGGTATCGTCGCCGGCGATCCGTCCATCCGGTTCTCCAGGGTGGCCGTGGATCAGATGTGGAACCTCCAGGTGCCGGCCCGTATTGCACCCAGGGATGAAAAAGGGCGCCCCGTCATTTCCCGTTCCTTTTCGGACGGTGACTTGCGCCTGGTTGCAGAAGGGGTTCTTAAGCGTTGTGACGCCCTGGACGGCCTTGCAGACGGGATGATCCATGACTGGCAGAGGTGCGACTTTGACCCCGGCGTGCTGACCTGCCAGGGAGATAAAACGGACACCTGCCTCTCCGATGCGCAGGTGGGCGCCCTGCGGGACATGTACTCCGGCCCGCGCGCGAGTGACGGGACGCCGCTTTATAACTCCTATAATTATGACACCGGCATCGGCGGTCCTGCCTGGCGCGCCATGCACATCGGCTCGTCGGGTACCGGGGAATGGGACGCGGCGGATGCGACACTCGGTTTGAGCAACATCCGTTTCTATCAACTGACGCCCCCGGATCCGGACCTGGATCCCATGGATTTTGATTTTGACCGGGATGTGGAACGTACCCGCCATACCGCAGCGATGAGCGATGCCGACTCGCCGTTCCTGTCTACGTTCGCCCTTCACGGGAAAATGATTGTCTATAACGGTCTTTCCGATCAAGGCATGGCCTCCAGCGTGCTTGCCGACTGGTACGACGAGGTAGTAAAAGTCAACGGCGAATCGATCCGCGATTCCGTGCGGCTGTTTTTCATTCCCGGCATGTGCCATTGCGACGGCGGGCAGGCCACGGACCGGTTCGACAAGCTCGAAACGATCATGGCGTGGGTGGAGAAGGGAATGGCGCCGGATCGCATCATCGCGACAGGCGTCTCTTTTCCGGGCGTGTCCCGGCCGCTTTGCCCGTACCCTCTGGTGGCGCGCTACAAGGGGGGTGACGTGAACAGCGCCGACAGTTTCAGGTGCACCGAATAGCGCGGGCAATGTTGCGGGCCGGGCCGTTGCGATACAGAATGGCGGTATCTCCGGGGCGGCAAGACCGAGGAAAAGGAGTGTCCCCGAATGGATGGACGACTGGGCAGGCCGTTGCTTTACAGCTATGGAATCGCCGATCTGTTTTTCGTCATGCTGACCAGCGTGGAGGTCTATTTCTTCGCGGCGTTCCTGACCGACCACGCCGGTTTCTCGCTGGCCGTCTTCGGCAGGATCCTCACGATCACGAGCCTGGCCGACATCGTCTGCGCCCTGGCCGGAGGGGTCATCCTGCAGAGAGTCACCCTCAGGTTCGGGGGGAAATACCGCTCATGGTTCCTGATAGGGCCGCTCCTGTTTCTTCCCCTGTCGGTTCTGCAGTTCACGAAAATCGGCACCGATTTCACCGCATCCGCCTTCATCATTTTCGGCTTCGTAACCAGCCATCTCCTGTGGAACGTCGTTTCCGCCGCGAACGGGTCGATGGTGGGACGGCTGAGCACCCTTCCGGATGAGAGGACGATACTTTCGAGCAGCCGGGCGCAGGGGATGGCCGCGGCCGGACTGCTCTTTTCGTTCACCGGCATGCCCCTCATCGTCTACTTCGGCCGCCTGACCGATCCCATCAGCGGCTTCACACTCGCGACGGCCGTATTCGGGGCGGCGACCATCCTCGGCTACCTGTACATCTACCGCCTCACCGCCGGCAGGGACCCGTATGACGAAGCGGCCGCCGGCGCCCGAGGCGCCGGACAGCCGCTTCGTGAAATCGTCGGCCTGGTATTCAAAAACCCCCCCCTGCTCCACCTGATCATCGCCCAGACCTTCAACATCACCAGCCTGTTCATGGTGTCGGCGCTCGCGGTCTATTACTTCACCTATGTCCGCAGCGACCCGTCGTTCGTTTCCATGTTCATCCTCGTCACCAGCGTCGGACGGTTCGCCGGCACGCTCGTCGCGAGCTGGATCGGCGTCAGGATCGGCAAGCGCAAGTGCTACTGGATGTTTCTCCTGCTGGCGGGGCTCCTCTATTCCCTCGCCAGGCTGACCGGCGGCACTTCCTGGGGATTCACCCTCATGATCAGTCTGGCCATGATGGTGTACTCGATCGCCGTATCCATGCTCACGGCGATCTTTTCCGATACGGTCATCTACGGGGAGTGGAAAACGGGAAAAAACATCCGCGCGTTCACCATGGCCCTGATGAATGTCCCGATCAAGGTAGGCGTGTTTCTCCGCAGCGTCATCCTGAGCGTCGGCCTGGCCGCGATCGGTTTCGTGGCGAACACGGCCCCGACCCCGTTTGTGGTCAGCGGCATCAGTTCCATGATAACGCTGATCCCGGCGGCCGCGTGTATCCTCGCGGCCGCGATTTTCTACTTCGGGTACCGCCTGGACGACAGGCAGGTCCTTCGCATGCAGGAGGAAATCACTTCCCGCTAGAGGACGCCCGCCGGGAGCGGTTTTCATCTCCCGTTCACCGCGCCGGAAAATTCTTCCGTTCGATGGTCCAGTCCTCATCGGTGCACAGGCCGCATTGGTCACCCACGAAACGGGCAGCCGCCTTCGCATCACCCTGTAATTGCCAGTTCAGCCAGTCCACCGCCACCTGCGCGGCGGCACCGCCGTTTGGCTGGTGGTAGGTGCCGCCATGACCTACCGGCAGGTTTGCTACCGCCACGGGGACATGGTCGATCAACCGGAAGTCTTCCATGCCATTCTCATAGGCGACGTCGGTCGGTCCGCCCAGTATGTAGAGAACGGGCGTGTGATAGGTCTTGACCGTCGACTTGGGCACCTTGAAGCCGGGCATGGTGGCGCGCTCACCGTCATAGGTGCCCGTGTTCTGCATGATCAGGGTCTTCACGCGCGGGTCCCCGGCGACCAGGGCCGCCTGCAGGCCTCCACAACTGAATCCCGAGACGGCGACCTGCCGCGGATCGATGCGCCCGAAATACGCGCTCCCCTGACGGGTGTTCTCGGCCAGCGCCCAGTCGATGGCCTTGGTGAGATCCGATGTTTCGGTGCGCGGGAAGGGCTTTTGCCCCGCCGCGGGCGCATGGGCTCCCGGGCCGCTGAGTATGCGACCGGACGCGATCACCAGGTAACCATGGGACGCCAGCTCGAGCAGATGGAAGCGGGTGCTGGCCCCGTCGTCCGAACAGCCTCCGTTTCCCCACGCGACCACGCCCAGCTTTTGCGAACCCATCGCCGCCAGGTTGGCCGGTCGATACACCACGTGCCGTGGGAGCTCGGGAATCTCCTCCTTCATCGCCGGGTAGTCGCCGGTCCCCGGGGTGTCCGGTACGTTGTTCTGCCCCGATCCCGGCGGACCCATCGCCGCCCGATCGGGCCCACCGCCGCGGGACGCGGGCGGCTGCTGGGCGGTGACCGCCCGCGCGCCGAGCAGAGCGCCGGCCAGCACCATGAGGGTTATCAGGCGGTTTGCGGCACGCATAATCATGGACAGCCTCCCTTCTTCACATTTGCGCTCTTTACTGCTCTGGGCGGTTCTTCCCGGCCTGTTCCCTGCGCCATGTATAATACGCATCATAGGCCTTCAGCTTTTCCAGGTTCGGGACCGGTCTGGCGGCGGCGGCATCATCGAAATGCAGTACCTTCTGGTCTTCCTCGGTGAAGTTGGGCCAATCCGGCAGGCCGGGTCCGTTCGGGTCTCCCTTATCGGCAAAATGAATCCAGTAAGCCTGAATCATTTCGGAAAGAGCCAGATCTTCCGGTCGGGGCTCGCCGCCCAAGCCTCCAAAATTCCCGAACACATAGGGGACCTCGTCTGCATGATTGGCGCCGTCGGGGGATCTCGGCGTCCGATGGTCATAATAGTAGAGAAACACCTTGCCCTTCCCCATCCGGGATTGAAGCCGGGCCCAGGCCCAGGTAGGCCAGGAAAAGGCGAATTCGCGGAAGACATCGGCCGAGGCACGGGCCGCCTCGGCGTCGGTCGCATGGGGATAGGCTTCCAGGATGACATCCGCCCGTTCTCCATAACCGGATCGGATCTGTTGCTCGAACCGGTCAGGGGTAGCAGGACCCCGCATGAACAATCCGCCTTCATTGGAATTGGTGCCTGCCAGGATCGGGGTGTCGTTGAACTCCCCTCTTGTATACAGTTCGTAAGGGTCTCCCGGGATGACATATCCATCGGCCACGGGCCAGAAACTCGCGCCGCCGCCCATTCCTCCTCCGGCGGACTCCTGGATCCGTTCGGCCGGCAGAGCCCGCGCGGCCTCGATGCCGTCGACGCCGAGTTTCTTCAGAAAGCTCTCTCCATCCGATTCCGCCAGCTTCAGCGAGGGAACATTCATTCCCGCTCCCTCTACGACCCGCGGCGGAGCAAAAGAGCCGCCGCTTTCGGAAATGGCACGCTGGAACAGCCCTTTGGCGGGGGGCGCGGCGGCCAGCATGCCCACCGCGATTCCTCCCGCGGATTCGCCGAAAATCGTTACGCGCGACGGGTCACCTCCGAACCGGCCGATATTGTCCTTTACCCACTGGAGTCCGGCTATCATATCCTGAAGTCCATAGGTTCCGGATCCCCGGCCGCTTTCACCGCTGAGCTCCGGGTGCGCCATGAATCCGAAGACGCCGAGCCGATAGGCGAGGCTTACAAGAACCACCCCTTTTTGGGCGAATTTTGTTCCGTCGAACATCGGCGTGCCCGTCATTCCACCGACAAACGCGCCGCCGTGAATCCAAACCATTACCGGCCGCCTTTCATCGACCTTCCTGGCTCCGGTCCAGATGTTCAGGTACAGGCAGTCCTCGCTGAAATTCGCGGGAGCGCCCGTCATCGCGGCCATGCTCGCGTCCTGCATGCATCCGCAGGCGTATGCATCCGCATCTTTTACACCCGTCCATGCCTCCACCGGCTTCGGAGCCTTCCAGCGCAGATCGCCGACCGGAGGGGCTGCAAACGGAATTCCCTTGTACGCAAAAATTCCCTCCCGTTCGACACCTTCGATGGTGCCTCCGGTCACCTCAACGGTCGTTTTCAGGGGCGGCGAACTGCATGCGACGGCAAATAGAACAGCCACCATTAACGCAAAAAAACAGCCTGAACGCTTTGATAGCATCCCTCTTCTCCTTATGATGAAAAAGTGCCGGGCATGACCCTGCCGCATATCGGCTGCGAAAGCACCCTCTTGACTATGGTGGCATTGTAACCGAAGATCGCGGCGATCGGTTTGGATTTTTGACGCACCGGGATTTGTTGCAGGGCACGCGCACCCCCCCCGGCGGCGACCTTGCCGGACCTCCCGGCTCTCTGTCCAATGAGGCACGGGCTGGTCGGGGCGATGGATTCTGTAACGGGGCGCCGATTGTTTTCGGCGCCGGCATCGGTTACTCTGCCGCCCGCCGCATTTCGCCGGGGATTTTGCCCGAGGAGGACGCGCATGATCGAGATCGATATTCCGGGACTGGGCCCCCTGCGCCTGCGCCACCTGGTCCTGGACGTCAACGGGACCCTCGCCCTGGACGGGGGGCTGATCGAGGGGGTCGGGGAGCGGCTCCGGCGGCTGGCCGGGGGGGTCGAGGTCCACCTGGTGACGGCCGACACCTTCGGAACGACCGGCGCCATCGCCCGGGCGCTCGGGCTCCCCTCGACCCTCATCCCCCCGGGGGGGCAGGCGGAGGCGAAGCTGGCCTATGTCGAGCGGCTGGGGGCGGACGCCGTCGCCGCCGTCGGCAACGGGGCCAACGACGCGCTGATGCTCGAGCGCGCGGCCCTGGGGATCGCCGTCCTAGGGCCGGAAGGCGCGGCCACCGCCGCCCTGCTCGCGGCGCCCGTGGCGGTGCGCGACATCCGCTGCGGGCTGGACCTGCTGCTTCACCCCCGGAGGCTCGCGGCCACCCTGCGCCGCTGAGCCGCCCTCCGCCGCTATCCGGCCAGTTCGGCGCGGAGCCGGCCGGTCCACCGGTCGAGTTCGGCGTCGGGGATCGGGCCGGCGCCGGCGGTGACGTAGAAATTGTTTTCCGCGCGCCCGTTCCAGGTGGCCACCTTGGCCGAGTGAATGTGCAGACCGCAGCGTGACAGCGCGCGCGTCATGAGGTAGAGGAGCCCCTGGAGGTCGGGCGCCACGATGTGGACCACGGTGTGCTCTTCCGACAGGTCGTTGCGCAGGTCGATGGCGTCGATCATGACCCCGCCGGCCGGGCTTTTGCCCGACCGGGTGAGGAACGCCTCGACGTCCTCCCCCCCGGCGAGCACCCCCACGAGGGCCGACCGGATGCGGCGCGCGCGGCTTTCCGAGATCTGCATCCGGTGGGAGCGGACCCGGAGCGTATCCAGGAGGACCGGCCGCTCCCTCGGCATGGTAAAGGCCCGGGCCCGGTGGATGTCGACGCCGCACCCGTAGAGGACGCCCGTGATCCTCGCCAGCATCCCGGGCTGCGGGTCGTCGGGCGCGCAGATCGTGAGCTCGGAATAGTCGTCCCCGGGGCGGTTGTAGACGTCGAGCACCACCGTCTCGGCCTCGAGCCGCTCCAGGAGCTGGAGGTGGAACGCGATCTCCTCGAGCGGCGTGTTCAGGACGTAGCCCGACGGCATGGTCCCGCAGTGTTTCATGACGGAAGCTTCGTTCTTGGCTTGCAGAGCTTCCAGCTTGCGCCGCACCACCACCTTGTCGTCCCCCGTCCCCCCGTCCTCGCGGGTCTCGGCCTCGGCGCGGGCGTAATGCTCCTGCATCCTCCTGTGGAGGTCCTCGAGGTCCCGGAAATCCATGGAGGTCCAGTTGTTCTCCCCGACCGCCACGGTGTCGACATAGGTCAGGACCTCGAGGTGGCCGAGGGCCTCGGGATCGGGCACCCGCTCGGCCACCATCTGGATGACGTGGGGGGACTGGAGGTCGTGCAGGCGCGCCGTGCGCACCAGCAGCAGGTGGTGACGGACGAGGAGGTCGAGCAACTTCCGCTTTTCGGGGGCCAGCCTCAGGCGGCGGGCCACGCCGGCGGCCAGGACCGCTCCGGCCTCGGCGTGGTCCCCGGAAGGGGAGAGCTTGCCCGCGTCGTGCAGCAGGGCCGCGAGGCAGAGCAGGTCGAAGTGGGCGCACCGGCCGAGCAGGTCGGCGAACCATCCCCCCCTGGGGTCCTCCCCGGCGCGCAACCGCCCGAGATGGGCCACCATCCGGATCGAATGCTCCCCCACGGTGTAGCGGTGGGCGGGATCGGGCGGGACGAAGCGCATGACCTCGGAGAACCCAGGGAGGAACCGGTCGAGCAGGCCGCAGCGCAGCAGCTGCCTCAGGGCGGGTTCCACCCCGCGGCCTTCCCCGAGGATGTCCATGAAGGCGCGGATCTCCCCGTCGGACGGCTCCCCCTCCCCCGCCGGCGCGGGGGAAGCGTCCAGCCGCTCGAGTTCCCGCACTCCGACAGGGATCCCGTAGCGCTGGGAGGCCCGTAAGAGGTCGACGGCCGCCCCGGGGCCGGTGTCCCCCGGCCTCCGGGACAGGACCCCCTCCTCGAGGAGGGCGCCGTCGACGGCCCGGGGCCCGGCGAGGAGGGCGAGTGCCGCCGTCTCCCGGAACCGGTGGAGGGTCTCGGCGTGCCCGAGGTGCCGCGCGAGCCAGTCCTGGGCCGCCGTGCCCGCAAGTTCGCGCGCGATCCGGTCCTGGTAATTCGTCATCAGCACCTCCGCGCGCCTCCCGGCGGCCAGGTGCAGCCAGCTGCGCGCGCGCCAGAACCAGTCGGCGGCCGCGCGGATTTCGGCGAGCCGCGCCGGCGCGAGCAGCCCGCGCGCGGCAAGCTCCCTCTCCAGGTCCACGCCCCGGACCCCCAGCAGCAGCTGGAAGATCCAGCGGGCGCGATGCAGCTCGCGCAGCCCCCCCGGACCCTCCTTGAGGTTCGGCTCGATTTCGTAGAGGGAGCGCTCCCGCCCCACGGGAGTCCCCCCCGGCGGGGACTCGAGCATGATGTCGAGCGGGGAGAGGGTTTCCCTGACGCGGCGCTCCATCGCTGCAACCAGCTCAGGGGCGCCGCAGACGGGGCGCAGGTCGAGGAGCGCCGTCCGGGTGGGCACGTCCCACGAGCCCGCCTCGACCACGGGGCGGAAGGCGTACCCCACGTGGACCTCCCGGAGCGACAGGAAGACGTCCATCACCAGCCTGAAGGCCGTGTGGACCGCCGCCTCCACCCAGGGGTCCTCCTCCTCGGACGGGATGAAGGCGATGTCGATATCGGAAAAGGGGTGGAGTTCCCGGCGCCCGTAGCCCCCCGTGGCCACGACGGCCAGGCCGGAGCCGGGTGCGCGCGCCGCTTCCCGGTCCGCGGCCTCGCACGACACGGCGTAGATCTCTCCCAGCAACCCGTCTATCAGGTCGGAGTGCGCGGCGGGCAGATCCCGGCCGGGCGCGTCCCATCGGACGCGGCCGAAGAGCCCACTCCTCCCCTCACGCAGCTTTCGCCGCAGGCGCTCGATTTCGTCGTGCATGACCGGGTAACTCGCCTAGAGGGAATCCCCGCCCCGTTCGCCCGTGCGGATGCGCACCGCGTCCTCGAGCGGGAGGATGAAGATCTTGCCGTCGCCGATTTCACCGGTGGAGGCCCCCCTGGAGATCGCCCCGACCGCCTCTTCGCACAGCTCGTCGGGGACGGCGACCTCCAGCTTGCACTTGGCGAGCAGGTCGACGGTGTACTCCGAACCTCGGTAGCGCTCGACCTGGCCCTTCTGCCTCCCGGCGCCCCTGACCTCGGACACCGTCATCCCGCCGACACCGATTTCGTTCAGGGTCCGCCGGACCTCCTCGAGCCGATGGGGACGGATGATCGCAACAATGAGTTTCATGCATGGACTCCCGCAAACGTGGACCGCTTCCCCCTGCATTGTACCCGCATCGGGGAGTCCGCGCCCCGGGATATTTTGCTTTTTTGCGGGGGAGCGCCCCCTTCTGGGTATTGACCGCATGCCGGTTTGGGTATTTCTACGGATTGAACAACCCCCGGCCGGAAGATACAAATACCAAAAGGATTTTTGTTATCCTTTTTGTCATCATCTTCGATCCAGGGGAGGCGCACCGACCATGCTGAAGCGCGCGGGGGAGGAGGCCTGCAGGGCGGCCGCGGCGAGGGGCGCGGCCCCGGTTCCGCACATGGCGCTCCTGTTGGCGGGGGGGGACGGGACCCGGCTGAGGGACCTGACCCGGGAAGTCGCGGGGAGGCCGATCCCGAAACAGTACTGCCGCCTCCTGCGCGGCTCGTCCCTGCTCGAGGCCACCCTGGCCCGGGCCCGGCGCTTTTCCACCCGCGCGGACATCCGCGTCGTCATCAACCACGATCACCTGGAGCTGGCCCGGGAGCAGCTCAGGGACCTCCCGGAGGACAGCATCTTCATCCAGCCGCACAACCTGGACACGGGCCCGGGGCTCCTCTTTTCGCTCCTGCAGATCGAGCGCTCCACGCCCGACGCCGTCGTCGCCGCGTTCCCGACCGACCACTACGTGGAGGACGACGGGGCCTTCATCCGGTACGTCCGGCGGGCCGCCGCGGCGATCGCGCGCATGCCCGACCGGATCGCGGTCCTGGGCGCGGCCCCGGACCGGCCCGAGACCGGCTACGGCTACATCCTCCCCGCCGGGGCCGCGGGGATGGGGGAAGGGATCTTCAACGTCGAAGCGTTCACCGAAAAACCCGACCTGCCGGCGGCCGGCGCCATCATCGCCCGGGGGGGGGTATGGAATACCTTCGTCATGGTCTTCCGGCTGTCGCGGATGATGGAGTTGCTCGCCCGCTTCGCGCCCGAGGGGTTCGGCCCCATGCTCGCGCTGCGCGATGCGCCCGAAAAGGCGGCCGACATCTACGCCTCGCTGAGGGCCTGGAACTTTTCGACCCATTTCCTGGCCCGGATCCCCCGGCACCTGCTGGTAGTGGAGGTCACCGGCGTGGGGTGGAGCGACTGGGGAACGCGGGAATCGATCGAACGCACCTACCGCACGCTCAAGCTGGTCCCCTTCTGGAACCGGTCCCGTGCGGTTTCCCGCCAGGCCGCGGGCTGATCCGCCCAGGACCTCCCGGGTGCGCCCGGAACCGGGTCACGGCCCCGGCTCGAAGCGGAAGCGCGCCTGCCCGCAGATGACCTCGTCCCCGGACTGGAGGCGGATGCCGCAGGGGTTCCCCGAGGGCACCTCCAGGGACCTCCCCTCCCTCACGATGCTGGTCCCGTAGCGGCTGACCTCGTCCATGACCAGGTATTCCTGGCTTTCGCGGTCCCACCAGATCCTGGCGTGCGCGTAGCTCACGGTGGCATTGATCTCGCTTCCGTCGTCGAGGAAGACGAGATCGTTCTTGCGGATCACCCGCCCTTCTCGATCGGTCACCTCGGGGGAGCGCCCCACCAGGATCCGCTCCTTCTGAAGATGGTACGCGGGCGTCTGCGCGCCCCCCCTGGTCACGGTCAGCGTCAGCGCGGGCGCCTCCCTCCTCCCGGGCAGGCCGCGCTTGACGAACTCCATTTTATAGACCGCCAGCGGCAGGGGATCGGAGTCGGGGGTCGGTTCGGAGGCCACCGAGATCTCCACCGGTCCGGGGAGGCGGAGCTGTGCCTCCTCGAGCATCTGCAGGATGTCCCCCTTGAGCGACTCCCCCTCGAGAAAGGCGGCGCTGTAGGCCTCCCGCAGCTCGTCCGACCGGGGGCAGAGGAGGATCGAGATCTTCCCGTAGGGGAAGGATTTCCCGGAGGATTCGTCGACGAACCTGGAGTCCACCTGTTCCAGGACCTGGCGCCGGATTTCCGACAGCTTCTGCATCATCTCCTGGCTGAATCTGTTTTCGAACCGCGAGCAGAGCCGCCGCTCCGATTGCGCCAGGATTTCCCACATTCCCATAACCGCTCCCCGAACCGAACCCGCCCGGACCCGACACGCAACCGGACCCCGGGCACTCGACTCCCATCGAGTCTCCAGTGTATCACGTCCCGCGGGCCGGGGGGAGCGATGACGCCGAATCCGTTATGGGGTGGACGGGGGAAGGCGTTTGGTGCATTATTTCGATGGATTGGACGGAATACTATGCGCTGGGTATTGAAATCGAAGATTCACAAGGCGACGGTGACCGAGGCGGACGTGCACTACGTCGGCAGCATCACCATCGACGAGGACCTCATGGACCGGGTGGGGCTCTGGCCCGGGGAAAAGGTCCTGGTCGTCAGCAACACCAGCGGCCAGAGGCTGGAGACCTACGTGATCGAGGGCCAGCGGGGGTCCGGCGAAATCTGCATGAACGGGGCCGCCGCCCACACGATCAAGCGCGGGGAGGAGATCATCATCATGGGCTTCGAACTGGCGTCCGGCCCGATCACCCCCAGCATCATCCTCGTCGACGAGCGGAACCGTTTCCTGCGGCAGCTCTGATCCCCGTCAATCGTCATCCTTCACCCTAGACCGGAGCCTCTTGACCCCCGAGTGGCGCTTTTTCTCCTCCAGCCGCCGGCGGCGCGACGCCGCGGTCGGGCGCGACCGGCGCCGGGTTTTCGGAGGAATCGCCGCCTTTTCAATCAGCGCCGTGAGCCGTTCGATGGCGTCCTCGCGGTTGCGCTGCTGCGTGCGGTAGCGCCGGGCCTCGATGACGATCTCGCCCGCGGCGTTCACCCTCCGTCCCGCCAGCCGCAGGAGCCGCTCCCGCACCCCGGGCTCCAGGATGCGCGAACGGGCGGCGGCATAGCGGAGCTGCACCGCGGTGGCGACCTTGTTCACGTTCTGCCCCCCCGGGCCCGAGGCGCGGGTGAACTCGAACTCGATTTCGTCCGGGGGAATCTCGATCGGCGTCATCGGGCCTCCTTCTCCCGGCCTGCCGCCGGCTTTCGGATCAGGACCGGCTCCCCCCTGTCAGCCTCCCCCGGCCGCACCGCGGTGTTGGGGGGCGCCAGGGGGTCGACGGCGAAGTCCCAGACGAATTCGTTCGGCGCCCCCTCCCGGTCGAACTCGACGAGGGCGTATTCCCCCGGGTCGAGCGGCGCGGCGGGGGTGACCTTCACCCAGTAGTCGCTGACCGGCTCCACGTCGGTCTCCACGTACCGGGCGCGGACGCTCACGCGTCCGTACACGGCGATATTATAGCTGAACACCACCCGGTTCCCCTTCCGTTCCTCGCAGGAGACCAGCCGGAGCCGCGCCCCCCCTTCCGCGCCGTCGCCGCCCCCAATCCCCCCCCCGGCCTCGACCGGGAAATAGATCTCCGGAACCGGCGCATGGGCCCGGACGGCGGCGCGGCTGCCTTCGAGTTCGATCGTCTGCCGGGAACTGGCGACCGGGTTGAGGATGCCCCGAAGGATATTGCTTTTCGTGTTCTTGTGGAGCTGCCCGCCGCTCTGCCCGAGCGGCACCAGCACGGGTTCCCCCTCGTAGAGGTCGACCAGGCAGACCCGGCCGGGGGCGGGGAGGCGCATTCCGGGGGCGACCTGCGGGGCCCGTGCCTCATCCTCCTCCCGCTGCCGCCGGGCGCTCTCCCCCGCGGCGGCCGACCGTTCCGCCGCTTCATCCACCTCCCGCCGCGCCTGACGCTCCGTGGCCGGCCAGTCGACGAGGTCCGCGGGCATCTCCTCCCACTCGTTGCGCTCGGCGCTGTAGTAGCGGACGCGCTCCCCCTCGATGGAGTAGCCTCGGACCCGTTCCCGGGACCCGTCGGTCAGCACCAGGACCCGCCCCTTTTCCCCGTCCGCTTCCCCGCCGAGGGGGAGGGCGCAGGGGAGGCAGAGGAGCGCCAGGAGGAGGGTCCACAGCACCCAGCGGCCGGTGTTCACAGGCGTCCTCCCTTCCATGGCCCGAAAATTATCACAGAACCCCGCCGCGGGACAGGGTCCCTTTCATTGGACCGCCCCGGGGCGGACAAAGGTTCACTTTCGGCGGCCCGTGCCGGCGGCGGCGCGGGCTGCTATACTGGGACCGAAAGGTCCCGGCCGCAAACAGCGCGCGGGAAGGTGCCCCATGATCCGACTTGTGGACCACTTCAGCTTCACCGTCGCCGACATCGGCGCGGCGCTCGATTTCTTCTGCGGCGCACTCGGCCTCTCCGCGGGCCCGGTCATGGAGGTGCGGGACGACGATGTGCGCCGGATCGTGGGACTGCCCGACGCGGATCTGCGGATCGCGCTGGTGGACATCCCCGGCGGCTCCCGGATCGAGCTGATCCAGTACGTCCGGCCGGAGGGGAAGCCGGTCGACTCCCGGCCGTGCGATCCCGGGGCGGCCCACATCGCCTTCGAGGTGTCCGACGTGATGCGCCTCTACCGGGAGCTTACCGGCCGGGGGGTGACCTTCATCCACCCCCCCGTCTGGGCGCCGGGAAACGACGGGACGGGGACCTGGGGCGTCTGCTATCTGAGGGGGCCGGACGGCATCACGATCGAGCTGGTGGAGAAAAAGGCCTAGCGGACCCGGACCCGGTGCGCCCCCAGGGCCAGGGCGAGGGTGCGGCACGCGTCGATCTCCCCCGGGGCGAGGGCGTGACCGACGACGGTCGCCTGCACCTCCTCGAAGTGCGCGGGAGCGCGCGCGATGAAATCGAGGACCGAGTCCCACACCGCCTCCGCCGTGACCGGGGGGCCGCCTCGCTCTCCGAGCTGCTCCAGGCCGTCGGCTTCCCCGCGCACGCAGAAGGAGCACCGGTTGGAGCAGCGGTTGGTCACGTTGAGGTACAGCCGGCCCGGGTCCCCGTGATGATAAGCGTATTCCATGATTCCTGCGCCGCCCTTGATGGGAAGGTTCAAAACGGTGATTGTACACCCCGCCGTTTTGGGCTTCGAGTCTTCCCCGCTCCGGGGTTATAGTAGGGGCAGCCCGCCGCATCCGGCGGCGGGACATGCGGCGGGGAAGCCATGGCGTGCATCAGACCCTTCGGACGTTTCGCGCCCGACATCGACCCTTCGGCCTTCGTGGCCGAAACCGCGACCGTCATCGGGGAGGTCCGCATCGCGGCCGGGGCCAGCATCTGGTACGGGACGGTGCTGCGGGGGGACGTGGGGGCCATTGAAATAGGGGAGCGGAGCAACATCCAGGACCTCTGCATGGTCCACTGCACGACCGACCGTTCCCGGACCCTGGTGGGGCGGGAAGTGTCGGTGGGGCACGGCGCGGTGCTGCACGGGTGCATCCTCGGCGACGGCTGCCTCGTCGGGATGGGCTCCATCGTCATGGACAACGCCGAGGTGGGCCGGGACGCCGTCGTCGCCGCGGGCGCCGTGGTGCTGGAAGGGCAGGTGCTCGAAAGCGGCTGCCTGTACGCCGGGATGCCGGCGAGAAGGATCAAGGCGCTCTCCGCGGAGCAGGTCGCGGCCAACCGGCGGAACGCCGCCCACTATATCGAACTCTTCGGGATCCATCGCCAGGCCGATGGACTCGCCGCCCGGGACCGGACTCATCCGGGGGGGAGTTCCTCCCCTTTCATAGCAAAGGAGGACACATGCTGAACCTGTTGTGGATTATCGTCATCGGTCTGATTGCGGGTGCGGTCGCCAAATTCCTGATGCCGGGGAAGGATCCGGGCGGCATCCTGGTCACCATCGTCCTGGGGATTGCCGGAGCCCTGCTGTCCACCCTGCTCGGCAGGCTCGTCGGCTGGTACCAGCCCGGGGATTCCGCCGGCTTCATCGGCGCCGTCGTCGGCGCCGTCATCCTGCTCCTTCTCTACCGGCTGCTCAAAAGAAAAAGGGCGTGATCACTCCCGCCCGGTGCCGGCGCGCGCCGGCACCGGGCGGGTTCGTCCCCGCGGCAATCGTCCGGACCCTACCGGTTCCGGAGGAACCGGGCGGCCATCCCCAGCAGGTCGTCGGCGACCGACCCGTCGCGGTCCGCGTCCAGGAACTGCCCCAGCATCCCAGTGAGGCCGTCGGCGGGGGATGCCCCCCGCGTCTGCCGCGCCTGGGCCGTCTGCTGGCTGAGGGCCCCCATGGCCAGGCTGGCCACCATCGGGAGCATCTTTTTGAGGATGTCGGCCCCGATCCCCGTGCTCTCTGCGGTCCGGTCGGCCAGTTTGCGGCTGACTTCCTTGCTCCCCAGGATATGCCCCAGGATCCCGTTCCCGTCGTTGATCGACTCCTCCCGGGCAAGGATCGAGGGGTCCTCGAGGTAGCGGGCGTGATTTCCGCCGCCGAGGGCGCCGAGCAGGCTGTCGAGCCCGCCCGGGGTGGAGGCGTTCCGGGCCAGCCCCTTGGCGAGCACGGGCAGGAGGCCCGAAAGCGCCGACGTGGCCTGGTTTTCGTCGAGGCCGAAATTGCCGGCCAGCTCGCGCACGGCCCGGCCGTTCCCCTGGTTCAAGATCATGTTCAACAGATCCATACTCCCCCCCTTGGTTTTATGGTTACGGCCCGGGACGCGGCCCGGAGATTCCGGCGGTTTTGCCTGGCTTTCGCATCCCATGCTATGATGGGATCATAGCGCTGTTTCGAGCATCGAAACAACTGGATAACCGGAGAACCTGCCCTATGACCACGACCTCGGGAGTTTCGATCGCCGGCCGTCTTCTCGAGCGTTTCCATTTTCGCTTTCCCACGCTGGTCGCCATCCTGGCGGCGCTCACGCTGGCCGACCTCGCCATCCCCGACATCATCCCCTTCATCGACGAGATCGGCCTGGCCCTGCTGACCCTGCTGTTCGGGATGTGGCGCAATCGCAAGACCCCGGATCAGCCGGTGGACGCGGGGGGTTCGGCGTCGCCCGAGAGCGCGCGGATCGAGCCGCGGCTGTAGGCGGCGAACTCGCGGCGCTCCACCTCGGTCCAGCGGGTGGCCCGGTCCACGGCCCGGGCCGACCACACGAAGCACTCCGGGTACCCCTTGCGCTCGACGCACTCGAGGCGGTTCGTCAGCGTCTGCGCCTGGCGCCGCAGCCGCAGGTCGGGCCACGCCCGTTCCTCGGCGCTCGCGAACTCCCCGACCACGCGCGCACCCACGGCCTCGGGCAGGGGGCGCCCCCCCTGCGCGTAGTAATGGAACTGCGGCAGCGTGAGCCCCAGTCCCGCCGCGTCCCAGCGTTCGAGGGTATCCCAATGGGCGAACCCGACGGAGGACCTGAACGCCGGCCTCCCGTCCTCCAGCCGCCGGAGCGCGATGCGGCGCGCCCCTTCCGCGAGAAATCCCTTCATCCCGCCGAGCCCCGTCGTCCGGCGCCGCCCTCTTCTCCAGAATCCCCGGACGGCCCACTCCGGCTCGTTCATCACCTCCCAGGCGTAGATCGAGTCCCGGCGGCGCAGGGAAAGGTCGAGCAGCGGTTCCAGGACCCGGTCCAGGAAGGCCTCTCTCCGGGCGGGGTCCCGGATGACGCCCGACCTCCCCCCCTTGACGATTTCGGGGCGCGCGCCCACGGGAGTGCCCCGGAAACACCAGCTGCAGTCGAGGAGCACGGGAAAGAGCTTCAGTCCGCTCGAGCGGCAGAGGTCGAGCACGAAGGCGAAATCGTCCAGGAGGCGGGGGTGGAAGGGGTGTTCCGGCGGGAGGGGGTCGAAAATCCACTCCCCTCCCTCCAGGCGCGGCGCGCATTCCCCGGTCCCGTAGTTCAACCCGTCACCGAGCAGGAACCAGCGGACGGCGAAAAACCCCTGGGCGGCGAAGGCGCGGAAATCCTCCGCGACCCGTTCCCTCCGGGAGGCGCGCCAATCGGCCGCCCTTTCGGGTGGGACCCACGCCTCGGGCGGAGGGCCGAAATCCCAGCCATAATCGACCCAGGGGTAATTGATTCCGACCCGCATGCCGCCTCACGCCCGCCGGCGTCGGCCTTGAACCCCCCGCCAGGCCCAGAGCCCCAGAAACGCCAGGACCAGGGCGGCCATGGGCAGGGGGAGCAGGACCGCCAGCAGCGCCGCGACCCCGGAAGCGGCCGTCTCCGGAACGCCCGGGGCGGCGGTGCGGTTTGCCTTCCCCGCGCCGGGCGCGCGCCGGGCAGAGGCCCGGGCGGCCTGCACCCCCCCGGCCACCAGGATCCCGCAGATCATGGCGAGCACGGGACTCACCCCGCTGATGACGTGGCTGGCGGCGGCGAAGAGGATGGCGCCCGCGGCGGGACGGGCCAGGGTGCGGATCCGCTCGAGGACGGCGGCCGCCGCGGGCACCCGCCCCGCCGCCGTCTCGAGGAGCAGGAGCGCCGCCAGGAGCGCCAGCACCCAGCTGTTTTCCAGGGCGCTCCAGGGGGCGCTGAGGGTGATGAGGCCGGTGAACCGCGCCAGCAGCCCCACGACGAGGAGCGGGAGGTAGGCGTTGAGCCCCGTGGCCGCACTCAATCCGAATGCCGATAGGACATCGATCATCGTTTCCCCCGCCCGCAGCTTCGGTTGCGCCGCATTCTACCAGAATGGAAATCGGTTTTACACGGAATCCGGCTTCCGCTTCCCGATCCGGGAGTAGAACTCTTCGGGGATGTCGGCGGGGTCCTTGTAGAAGACGAAGCGGCACCCCCCCTCCCCCGGTGGTTCCGACACGATGCGGCAGGCGCCCAGGCGCCCGAGGGCCTCCACCTGCATCTGTTCGAGGACGGGGCAGTGAACGCAGTAGATGGGGAAATCGCGCATCCCCCAGGTGATGGGGTGGGGGCCCGGGATCCGGGCCAGGCCCACCTCGGGCGAGTACCCCCCCTTGCGGATGATGCGCTCCCCCGAGCCGCACGGCTGCATGGTCAGCGAGATCGTCCGGTCGTCCTCCGTGACGCGCACCGGCTGCAGGTGCCCCCGCAGGGTGGAGGCCAGGTGCTCCACCTGGGACTTCAGGTCGGTTTTTTCCGGCGGTTTGAAGACGGTCTTCGCTTCGGCCGCGTGCGCCTCCCGCTCCGCCTCCTCCAGCGCCCCGACCCCCAGCCTGCGATAGATGTAGGTCTGGAGCCCCGCGATCCAGAACATGGAGCCGTCGTGCAGCAGGCCGAACTCCCGGTACATCCGCCCCGCGAGCGTGCGGGCTTTCTCCTTGTCCCCCGCGTCGATGGCCTCGAGCAGCAGGTCGAGGGTCCGGGCTCCCATCTCCTCCAGTTCCCGGTCGGCAAACAGCCTCGTGGACGTCACCGCCTCACCGCCTTCCAGGGGGCGCTTTGGCCCGCCGATGTCCGGGTGCCCGACATCGCGTCCCCCTCGACCCGCCCGGTGTAGTGAACGCCCGCGGCGTCGAAATCGATCCGGTCGCCCGCGACCTTTCCCGAGACCAGGGTGTCGAGGTGCCCCGCGCGGAGCGACCCGGTGACCATCTGGAAGTCCTGCCCCAGTTCCAGCCGCCCCCCGTCCATCTCCCATATCCCCTGGACCGCGGCCGGGACGATCCAGAGATAGGCCGTGCACCAGGTGATGCAGCTCTCCGGGAGGCTGGCCGTCTGGTCCGCCTTCCACTCCTCCATGGTGAAGCTGTTGGAAACGATCCGGGTGCCGGGCCTGAGGCCCAGCAGCGTGGGGCGCAGCTTCAGGTTGATGCTGGGGAGGAGGAACATGGTGATGACCGTGGCCTCGGACAGGTCGGTTTCGAAGAGGTCCGCTTTCCTGAAGCTGGCCCTGCCGCTCACCCCCTCCTTTTCGGCGCTGCGGAGGGAGAGCGCGACCATGTCGGGGTTGTACTCGATCCCGAGCGCCCGCGCCCCGCGTTTCGCGGCCGTGATCACCGTACGGCCGTCCCCCGAACCCAGGTCGATCACGTAGTCCGCGGGGGTGACCTTCGCCAGGTCGAGCATGATGTCGACCAGCGCCTGGTCGGTCGGGACCCAGACCACGTCCTTCCCCGCCTGCCCCACCTGGGGCGCGTAGTCCTTTGTCTGGGCCAGCGCCCCGGTCACCGCGAGGCAGAGCCCGAACACCACGGTCCATCCATAACTGAAAGGCGATCGCTTCATCGTTGCGGCTCCTTGTCCATCGGCCCGCGACCTCCCGCGGTTCCCCGCTTCGGGACCCGATCGCCCCGATGGAACCCCGGGCGCCCTGCGGCTGCCGGAAGAGGCGATTATAATCCGACGCTTTCGAATCCCCTACAGAAACCGTCGGCCCCCGCCCGCCCCTTTTCACCTCGGAATTCGTGGATCCGGGACCGTTCCTTTGCTAAGCTCGAACCCCTCTGGAGGATTGCGCCATGATCGCCCATCTCGCCCTGCTGTTTGCGGCCGCCGCCGCCCCGGTCCCGTGCGAAAGCCTCGGGAACATCGATCTCCCCGGCGTCACCATCACCGCGGCGGAGCTCCGGCCGGCCGGCCCGCCGCCGGCCGGCGCCCCGGGGCAGGCCCCGGCTTCGCTCCCGGCCCACTGCCGCGTCGCGGCGGTCCTCGCGCCGTCGCCCGACTCCCATATCGAAATGGAGCTCTGGCTCCCCGCCGACGACTGGAACGGGAAGTTCCAGGCGGTGGGCAACGGCGGCTGGGCCGGGACGATCAGCACCCCGGCCATGGCCTCGGCCCTCCGCGAGGGATACGCCACCGCCTCCACCGACACGGGGCACCGGGGGGGAAACGCCCTCTTCGGGATCGGCCACCCGGAGAAGGTCGTCGACTACGCCTACCGCGCGGTCCACGAGATGACGGTCCGATCGAAAGCCCTGATCACGGCCCACTACGGACGCCCGCCCGCGCTTTCCTACTGGAACGGCTGCTCCACCGGCGGCCGGCAGGCTCTCATGTCGGCCCAGCGCTACCCCGAGGATTTCGACGGCATCGTCGCCGGGGCGCCCGCCAACGCCCACAGCCGGCTGCACGCCTCCGACATGGCCCTGACGGTCGAGCTGCTGCGCCATCCGGCCGGGAAAATCCCGGCGTCGAAACTCCCGATGCTCCACCGGGCGGTGCTCGCCGCCTGCGACGCTCTCGACGGGGTCCGGGACGGGCTCCTCGAGGACCCGCGGAAATGCCGTTTCGACCCCGCCGTGTTGCAGTGCCGGGGGGAAGAGGGGGACGCCTGCCTCACGGAGGCCCAGGTCGAGACGGTCCGGAAGATGTACGCCCCCGTCAGGACGCCGGGGGGCGGGACGGTCTTCCCCGGCAAGGCGCCCGGGAGCGAATCGGCCTGGTACATGGCGGGGGCCGAAGCCCCCTCGCCCATCTCAGTCGGCACCTTCCAGCTGACCTACCAGGACGGGGACTGGGACTGGCGCACCTTCGACGCCGGCCGGGACACGCGCCTGGCCGAGGAAAGGACGGGGTTCATCAACGCCGTCGACCCCGATCTCGGCAGGTTCAAGGCCCGCGGGGGGAAGCTGCTGCTTTACCACGGCTGGAACGACACCGGCATCGCCCCCGGCAACACGATCGAGTATTACGAAAGCGTAGTGTCCGCCCTGGGACCGGACCAGGGGGACTGGCTGCGTCTCTTCATGGTCCCGGGAATGGGGCACTGCAGCGGCGGCGACGGCCCCGATCAGGCCGGTTTCATGGCGGCGCTGGAACGCTGGCGCGAGGGGGGGGAGAGCCCGGAGCGGATCACGGCCTACCGCGTGACCGGCAACCGCGTCGAGATGTCGCGCCCCCTCTGCCCCTACCCCCGGACGGCGCACTACAAGGGGATCGGCAGCGTCAACGACGCGGAAAACTTCGAGTGCCGCCTGCCCTGACCCGGAAGGGGATTCAGGCGCGCAGCCTCCGCGAGAGCGCGGCGACGTCGGCCCCGAGCAGCCGGGCTTCGTCCAGGGCCGACAGGCCGATGCCCCCCCCGGTCCCGGTCCGCACGTCCCCCGGCTCCCGGCCGTAGCCGATCGCTCCGCCCGCCACCAGCATCCCCTGGGCGATCGAAAACGCGTAAATCAGGGAGCGCGCCTGGATCGCGCCCACCCTGCGGGTGACCACCAGCGCCCCGGCCACCTTCCCCTTGAGCGAACGCCGCTGCAACTGCGCGAAGGTCCGGTCCATCACCGCCTTCAGCTGGGCGCTGACGGAGCCGAAATAGACCGGGCTGCCGAACACGATTCCGTCCGCCCGCTCCATCATGGCGTAGAGCTCCTGCATGTCGTCCTCGACCACGCAGGCGCCCGTTTGGACGCATCCCCCGCAGGCGTCGCAAGGGGCCACCCGCCGTTCGGACATCAGGAAGCTTTCCGTCCCGCACCCCGTCCCCCGGGCCGTCTTCAGCACCTCCTCCATCAGGATCTCGGTGTTGCCCCCTCGGCGCGGGCTGCCCACAATGCCCAGTACTTTCATGCCGGCCTCCAAATTCCTATTTTCATTCCCGGTTCCGGTTGCATTCGCCCCTCCCCGCCGCTAACCTTGAAGAGGCCGCACGCGGAGGAATTATATCCGCCGCGCCGGCACAAGGAAACCATGGCGCTGGAGGAAAGAGTCCCCGAAACCATCCATCCCCGCGACGAATACGCGCGCCGGGGCGCCCGCAGGCGATCCGAGTCCGCCCGCTGCCGCCGCCTGCATCACCGCATCGGGAACGCGCGCCTGGCGCTGTTTTTGTCGGCCGCGGCCCTTGCCTGGCTGGCCTTCGGGCCCCGGGCCGTTTCCCCGTGGACGCTGCTCCTACCGGCGTTCGCCTTCGGGTTCCTGGTGCTCTGGCACGGGCGCGTGCTCCGGAACCTGGAACGTTTTCAAAGAGCCGCCGCGTTTTATGAAAGGGGCCTCGCCCGCATCGAGGAGCGCTGGGGGGACCAGGGGGAGCCGGGGGACCGCTACGACGACGATTCCCACCCCTACGCGCGCGACCTGGACCTGTTCGGCAGGAAGTCGCTGTTCCAGCTCCTGTCGGGCGCCCGCACCCTCGGCGGCGAGCGCACCCTCGCCGCCTGGCTCAAGACCCCCGCCCCGCTCGAGGAAATCCTGTCCCGGCAGGCGGCGGTGCGGGAACTGCGCGCCGGGGTGGACCTGCGGGAAGACCTGGCGCTGTTCGGCGCGGACACGGGCGCGGCCGTCCACCCGGATCTTCTGGTGGCATGGGCCCGCGCCGGGCGGCGGCTCGCACCGGGGCCGGCGCGGATCCTGGCCCCGGTGCTCGCAATCCTGACCGCCGTTTCGCTCGGGATCTGGGGGATCCGGGGAGAGGCCCTCTGGTTTTTCCTGATGCTGCTCTCGGAACTGGTGCTGGTCTACCGCCTGCGCCGTTCGGTCGGTCCCGTCATCATGGAAGCGGAGAAGGCCTGCAGGGATCTCGCCCTCCTGGCGCGCCTGCTGGGGCGGCTGGAGCGGGAGGAGTTCCATTCGCGGCGCCTCCGCCGGCTGCGCGCGGCCATGGACCGCAGGGGGGCGCCCCCCTCGAAAATCATCGCCCGGCTCGACCGGCTGGTCGTCCTGGTCGACTCGCGGCGCAACCAGCTCTTCGCTCCGTTCGCCTTCATCCTGCTGTGGGACATCCAGCTCGCCTACTTTATCGAAGACTGGCGCCGCCGATTCGGGCCCTCGATCCCCGGCTGGCTCGACGCGGTATCGGAGCTGGAGGCGCTGTCATCGCTGGCCGGATACGCCTACGAACACCCCGGCGACCCCTTCCCGGAGCTGTGCGACCGGGCTCCCTGTTTCGAAGCGGAGAACCTGGGACACCCGCTCCTCGGCGCGTCCCGCTGCGTGCCGAACGACATCAGGCTCGGCGCAGAGACCCGGGTGCTCCTGGTGAGCGGCTCCAACATGTCGGGAAAGAGCACCCTGCTCCGGACGGTGGGGGTCAACGCCGTGCTCGCCCTGGCCGGGGGGCCCGTGCGCGCTCGCCGTCTGTGCATCTCGCCCATGGCTCTGGGGGCGTCGATCCGGATCCACGACTCACTCGAGGAGGGGACTTCCCGCTTCTACGCCGAAATTACGCGGCTGAAGCAACTGGTCCTCCTGGCCGAAGGCCCGGTCCCGCTGCTCTTCCTGCTCGATGAGCTGCTGGGCGGGACCAACTCCCACGACCGGCGCATCGGGGCGGAGGCGATCGTGAGGGGGCTGGTCGGCCGGGGCGCCGTCGGCCTCGTCACCACGCACGATCTCGCCCTGGCCCGCATCGCCGAAAACATGCCCCCGCGCGCCTTGAACGTGCATTTCGAGGACCGCATCGTCAATGGCCGCATCACCTTCGACTACCGCCTGAAGCCGGGCGTCATCCGGAAAAGCAACGCCCTGGAGCTGATGCGCTCGGTCGGGCTTGAGGTCTGACCGGCCGGGGGCGTGCGCCCCCGGCCGGCGAAGCGGGCCGCATCCGCCGTCAGCGGATGACCTGGATCTCGTCCGACATCCCCTGCTCGTAGGTGCTCCAGCCGGAGTTCATCCCGTAGGGGGAGCGCTGCAGCACCGCCTCGATCCGGCGGATGAGGCCGTTCTCGACCTTGAAGAGCTCCGCGACCTGCCAGGTCCAGGGCTCCGTCGGGCCCTCGACGACGTCGCGGCCGTCGGGGGTCTTGAAATAGCGCGATTTGCCGGCCGCGTGATCGAAGAAGCAGAAGCTGAACACCACCCCGCGCTCCTGGTCCACGGCCACGAAGCGGCGGTCCCGGATCCGCGTCACGAAATAGATCAGCCCCGACTCGAACTGCTGCTTGCAGCCCCAGTGGCTCGAATACACCGTCGAGGTACGGGGGTCGGGCATCTCCTGCCCCGGCGCGAGCGGCACGTTGGTGGCCGGGTTGCCGTTTTCGATCCGGTGGCAGTCGTCGGTGAAGGGGTAGTACCCCTTGCCGTCGTTCTTCTGCATCCCGGTGAAGTAGGCGTTGGCCGTCTGGATCATCTCCTCCCGGGAGGGGCGTCCCGCCTCGGGAATCTCCTCGGCGTAGACCGGGTGGGGGGAGCCGAGCTTCTCGATCGCGTCGGCGGCCGAGGGGGAGGGGGGGCGGCCCGGGTCGAGCAGGTTGCTCTCCGGCCGGATCACCAGCTGTTCGGCCTCCGTGATCAGCCCGTCCCGGACCTTCAGCCGCAGGGCGAGGGCCACGGACGAGGGGGGCTGGTTGCGCGGGGCTTCCTCGCGGGCCGTGCCGATGAAGGCCACCTGCTGCGTCACCACGTCCGGAACGTAGAACTCGTAGGTCCCCTTCCCCACCATGCTGGCCCACAACCCCTCCCCGAGCGGCAGCTGGACCCCGTTCTCGGTGAAGCGGCAGCCGGGCGCGAACAGTTCCGGGGTCGCCTCATGCTCCAGCATCGCGTCCAGGTACCGGTTCACGTACCCTTCGAGGCAGGCCCGGTCGCACTCCGCCGCGACGGTTTCCGCCCCCGCCCCCGCCCCGGGGGCATCGGTCTTCCGGCAGGCGGCGGTAAAGAGCACAAGAACGACAAAAATCCCGCTGATGGTTTTCGATCGCATTTTTCCCCTCCATGGTTGTGAACAGGTGGGCTTCATCATACTCACGGGGCGGGCGGGGATCAACCGGGAAGGAAAGGGGGGGGCGCGGACGGGCCGGGGAACGGGGGGCGCCTCCATTTTCTCTTGAGTTTTGCCCCCCGAGGAAGGAAACTTTCAGGCGTGTCTTTTCAAGGAAAAGGAGAATGTCCATGCGCTTGACCGCTATCGCTTTTACCGTTGCCGCTTTGCTTCTGATGGTCCTGCCCGGAACGGCCGCCGCCCAGACCGATCGGGGGAAACTGTCGAAGCCCGCTTCCATGACCGAAACCGCGCCCGAGAAGTTCCGGGCCAGATTTACCACCTCCAGGGGGGACTTCGTCATCGAGGTCACCCGCGCATGGTCCCCCAACGGCGCCGACCGCTTCTATAACCTGGTGAAGAACGGCTACTACGACGACTGCCGCTTCTTCCGCGTGGTCAAACGCTTCATGGTCCAGTTCGGCATCAACGGCGACCCCGGGATCAACAAGGTCTGGAACCGGACCACCACCAAGGACGACCCGGTCAAGCAATCGAACAAGAAGGGGTACGTCACCTTCGCCATGTCCTCGGCCCCCAATTCGCGCACGACCCAGATCTTCATCAACTACGCCGACAACACCTTCCTCGACGGCCAGGGCTTCGCCCCCTTCGGGAAGGTGGTCGAGGGGATGGACATCGTCGACGCCATCAACGCCGAATACGGCGAAAAGCCGGACCAGGCGAAGATCCAGATGGTGGGGAACTCCTACCTGCAGAAGGAATTCCCCAACCTCGATTTCGTAAAGTCGGCCACCATCGTCGCCCCGTAACGCGCCATCGAGGCCGGCAGGCAAATGGGGGGCGGGACCCGCGGCGCGCGGAATCCCGCCCCCCGTTTCCGCCCGCGACCGTCTATCTCGAGCCGAGGCGCTTCAGCTCCGCCTGGCGGAGCGCGATCCGCGCCGCGGCCAGCCGCCGGTAGTATTTCTTCACCTTCTCCATGTTCCCCGCCGCCACCGCCTTCACGAGGTCCCCTTCCAGTTCCGCCACCTCCAGGAGCTTGTAGTAATCGAGCGATTCCTTGAAATGGGCGAGCGCGATCAGCCCCGTGAGGATCGGGTGGTTGTTGGTGACGTTGGCGTCCTTGAACCGCAGCCCGTGCTCGAGCTCCACTTCGAGCCCGGCCCGGAAGTCCTCCAGCGCGATCTTCATCTTGGAGGCATTCACACTGGCCAGGATCTTCTTCGCCTCCGCAGGGGGGATCTTGGCCTCCCGGAGTCTGGTCCAGTCGCGGATCTTGAGTTCCCTGCACACCCTCTTCACTTCCTCGGTCGTGACGTATTCAGGCAGCTTCATCTCTCCTCCTCGCATCGTGTGTTTGCCGGGGTCTGCCGGCATGGATTCCAGAATAGCACAGAAAAGGGGTCGATACGGAGCCCCGCCCCGAGCGGCCGCACTTAGCGCTTCCCGGGACCGGGGCCGGTTGATACAATCAGCCCGGCCCCGCGTCCGCGCCCGACCGGGACGGGCGCCGGGTACCGACCGATATGCGGAGGAGCGTACAGTGAGCGAAGAACCGGAGGAAGATTTTGCCGCGATGTTCGAAGCCTCGCTCGAGGTGAAGCGGCTCGAAAAGGGGGATCCCGTCCAGGGGAGCATCGTCGCCATCGGCCCCGAAGCGGCCCTGGTCGATGTCGGGGGGAAGGGGGAGGCCGTCATCGATGTCGACGAGCTGAAAAACCCCGAGGGGGAGCTGGAATTCGCCGTCGGGGACCGCATCGAGGCGACGGTGGTGTCCACCGCCGGGGGGGTGAAGCTCTCCCGGAAACTGCTGGCGACGGCCGCGAGCAACCGCCAGATCGAGGACGCCTTCCGTAGCGGCCTGCCCGTGGAGGGGAGGGTCGAGCGGGAGATCAAGGGGGGATACGAGGTGAAGGTCGGCCGCAGCCGCGCCTTCTGCCCCGGCTCCCAGATCGATGTCCGGGGCGCCGCCCCCGTCGACCACGCCGGGAACGTCTACGCCTTCCGCGTCATCGAATTCCGGGACGGGGGTTCGAACATTGTCCTCTCGCGCCGCGCGCTGCTCGAGGAGCAGCGGGAGGCCGAGGCCGCTGAGGTCCGGAAAACCGTGGTCCCCGGCGCCGTCCTCACCGGCCGCGTCGCCTCCATCCGCCACTTCGGAGCCTTCGTCGACCTGGGCGCGGGGGTCCAGGGTCTGCTGCACGTGTCCGAGATGTCGTGGGCCCGCGTGGGTTCCCCCGCCGAGGTCGTCTCGCCGGGGGAGGAGATCACCGTCAAGGTGCTCGGGGTGGACGAGGAAAAGGGGAGGATTTCGCTGGGGCTGAAACAGCTGTCGGGCGACCCCTGGCTGAGAGCGGGGGAGGCCTACGCCGTGGGGCAGCGCCGGCCCGGCCGGGTCACCCGCGTCGCCGAGTTCGGCGCCTTCGTGGAACTCGAGCCCGGGATCGAAGCCCTCGCCCATGCCTCCACCTTCCCCCCCTCCTCCCCGGGGGGGTGGTCGAGCGGCGTCACCCCGGGGATGACGGGGACGTTCGAGATCCTCTCCCTCGACCTCGAAAAGAAACGGATCGGGGTCGCTCTCCAGGGGGAGGGATCGGCGCCTGCGGCCGCCGGCGCCCCCGGCACGCCCGGCATCGTCGCGGGTGCGCGCCTGCGGGGAAAGGTCGAGAAGATCGAGAAGTTCGGGGTCTTCGTCTTCCTGGCGCCCGGCCGGACCGGGCTGATCCCGATCGGCGAAACGGGGGTCGCCCGGGAGGGCGATCTCGCGCGCGCCTTCCCCGTCGGCGGGGAGGTCGAGGTCATCGTCCTCGAAACGGATCCCTCCGGCCGGCGCATCCGCCTGAGCGCGAAGGCCGTGGCCGACGCGCTCGAGGCCGAGGAGGTGCGGGAGTGGAAGGAACGCCAGGCCCCCTCCCCCGAAGGCACCGGCTCGATGGCCGACAAGCTCCGCGCGGCCCTGAAAAAATAAGGGGACAGGCACCGGTGTCCCCAAGGGGACACCGATGCCTGTCCACCAATTCCTCATCCACTTAGGGACACCGGTGCCTGTCCCCCTTCAACCGCTCCGAGATCATGCGCAGGCAGGCCGCGCGGGCCTCGTCGCGACGGAGGACCATGGTGTTGCGCGCATGGATCCTCCGCAGCATGAGCACTTCGTCCACAACCTTTTCCCGGTATCCCCGTTTGCGCGCCCGTTCGAACCATTCCACGGTTTCGTAAAACTCGCGGTCCTCGCGGAATCCCCCGGTCTCCAGGAAATCGGTCCGGGCCAGGAAAACGCACCCGGCGTGGTAACCGGTCCGGATTTCCCCGTCCCCGCCGCTCCCACCCTGTCCCCCAACCAGTTCGGGGCTGAGAAAATTCCGCATCTTGCAGAGGATGACATGCGGGGCGTCGGCCACCGAGGCCTGCTCAAGCTGTTTCTCCAGCTTGGTGGGTTCCCACAGGTCGTCCGCGTCCAGGAAGGCCACGAAGACGCCGCTCGCGACCTCCGCTCCCCTGTTACGGGCCCGGGAAACACCGGACGGGGGCTGCCCGAGGACCCGGATCTCCGGAAGGGCCCCGACCGCGGCCTCGACCGTGTCGTCTGTCGAGCCGTCATCTACCAGGATCACCTCGTTTGGCTTCCGCGTCTGACGGCCCACGCTTGCCAGGGTTTCCCTGATCGTCCGCCCGGCGTTCCGGGCCGGGATAATCACGCTAATCGTTGCGTTCAACCGGCCACCCTTCCGAAATGTCAACCTGGTGGATCGGATCTATCAGCAGCAGCTCCTGCAGGTCTTCGAAGCAGGTAAGCGTGGGAGCTTCTCCCGCGACCCCGGACAGAAGGGCGGGATCGTATACCCCGTTCCCGCCTCCCCCCGGTCGCAGGATCTCCCGGCGAACCATCTCGGCCAGGAAACGCGCAACCTCCTCCCCCGCATCCCAACCACGCTCCTCGACCTCGCGGGAGAGCGCCTCCAGAACGGCGTCGGGGGACGCCCCCCCGGCGAAGGCGGAAAAGAGGCATGTGCCCACCGGATTCAGGGCGTAATACAGCCCCTTCTCTCCGTCGATGATGACGGCGTTCCCCTCGATCACTTCGTGGATGATGCGCGGTTCGTTGACCTCGTACATTTCCGTGTCTCCTTTTTCTTCAGCAACAGGCGCAGGGCGTGGCCGGGCAGCTGCCAGACATGCCCGAGCCCCCAGGCCAGCTTGAGATGCCCTGGAAAAGATAATAGGGAGCTGGCGAAGGACTCGTCGAGCCTTTCGATCCGGTGGCGGTCCCAGATGCGCCTCGGACTGAAGTCCCGGGGGCCGCCCGAGGCGATGCGCCGCTCGATCGCCCGTTTCCTGCGGTGGTACCTCGTGTGGACCCTCAGCGCGCGCTCCACGTAAAAGGACCCGTAGTCCAGGTTTTCCCGCAGCCCCTCCATGACGCCCGCGGGAACCAGTCCCCCATCGACCGACTGCAGGTAGCGCAGCGCGTAGCGGGCGTTGTAGGAAACGCCCCTGGACTCCGCGGTGGCGGCAAACAGCCCCCAGTCGATCGTGGCGCCGCGGATCAGGCTCGCGGCGTCCAGGATCCAGAGCAGGCCGTCCGGATAGGTCTCGTCGAAGACCAGGGGCGCGCGGACCCCGTTGACCAAGGCGAGGAGCAGCTGGTCCTCGGGGCAGGGGACCCGGACGGCGGCGCCCAGGAAACTCCCCGTCACTGCGCGGGCGCGCAGGCCGTCGTCGAAACCGGGGCCGATGTGCTCGTAGAGGGCGGCGATATGCAGGTCGATCCGGTGACGCCGCCCGTTCTCGCAATCGTAACTGTGGGGGCTCCGGTAGAGGCGCTGCGCCTCCGTCTTCCAGACGGGATGGAACCCGCGCGCCGACAGGATGCCCAGCGCCCGGCCCGCCTCCGTGTCCGCGACCAGCAGGTCCACGTCGTGCATCGGCCTCCGGCCCGGCGGCAGGCGGAGGGCGGCGCTGACCCCCGCACCCTTCATCAGGACGGCGTCGATCCCCTGCCGGTGGAGGTCTTCGAGCACGGGGGCGATGGCCGAGAGCAGGAGCGAGGTCTTGGTGAAAAAAAAGGTGTATAGGCTCTTGAGCCGGGGGCGCAGGGGGCCCTCGTACCCGGCCTCCCCGGCCGCCATGTACAGCGCCGGGGCCAGGGTCTGCGCCAGGTAGTCGATCTCGTCGAACTCGACCCCCTCCTCCCATTCCGAAAGCGCACGCCCCCCCTCCTCCCCGAGGCACACGATCGCCTTCAGCATCCGGAGGTGCCCCGCCTTCAGGGAGTGGTGCGCACCAAAGCGATAGGACGCCGGAATACCCATCAGCCCCTCGCTCCCGCCGAGTCGATGAACAGGCCGATACTGCGGGAAATCTCCCCGAAATCCCCGCCGAGCGCGAGATCGTAGCAGGGCACGCCGCGACAAAGGGCGGCGAGGCCCGACAGGATGTGCTGGCCGCCCCCCTGGGCCTGCAGCACCGTGCTCGTCGCCATCTCCATGAGGAGGGCCGAGGGCGCCGCCGGGGAAATCGTCGTCCGCCCGGGGCCCGCGATCCGGGGGCGGAGAACAGCCGCGACGGGGAGCGAGCGGACGATGGGCCCGTCCGATCCCGAGACTATGACCACGTTCTTGTTCTGCGTCCTGTTGGCCGGGTGGAGGCGGCGGGCGAGTTCCGGGAAACGCGGGAGAGTGTCGTCGGTGAGCTTGGCGCCGCGGTAGACATGAAACGCGCGCGCGGGGGAGTCAGGCGCGACCGCCACGTAATCGTCACCCAGGAACTCCAGCCCGTTCAGATGGCAGGCGAGGGCCGTGGTGGATTTTCCCGACCCGCTGCGCCCGACCAGGAGCACGCCCCTGCCGTTTCGGCCCACGCCCGCGGCGTGCGTGAAGATCAGGCCCCGCGCCGCGAGGATCCAGTGCATCAGGAACCGCATCGGGGTGCAGACCTCGTAATCGGGGAGGGTGGACCTGTCGGCGACGCAATACCAGGCGCGCCCGAGGTCCGTATCGACGAAGCAGAAGATCTCCCCCTCGGGATTGTAGAAGAGATGCCGGTTCCCCTGATGGGAAACCGAGACGCGGTCGCGGTGCCGCCGAAGGGCGCCGATCACCGGCGAGTGGGCAAAGAATCCCGCGTCCTCCCAGACGGCGACCGCGAAGTCGGCCTCCCCGGACGGCACGGGGATCCGGTTCTCCTGCAGGGAGGGGAGCAGGACCCCGGCGGGGCCTTCCCGGGCGCACTCGAGGCGGATGACGACTCCCGCCACGCGGAGATGGACGGCGCACACCTCGCAACGCTCCCGTTGCCTTTCGAAACTGTCCTCGAGCGCGTTCCCTGTTCCCGCCTGCAAAACATCACCGCCCGTCGTTCAATTCAGGATGTCGTCCAGTTCCCTCATCAGCGCCTGGTACCTGTTCTTGGCGAGTCTGAAAGGGGAGAGGACCCCCCGGTCCTCGAGGATCTGCCGGCAGACGACGATCCCGCGCCCGAGCAGGTCCTGCTTCTGCTGTTTCGTCAGGCTGTGCAGCACCGTGATCGGGTAGAGCCTTTCGCGGTCGATGATGTCCTTCAGCCCGTCGCCCGCCGGGTAGTCCCAGCTCAGCATGAAAAGGCCGCTGCAGGTCCCGTAGTCGATGGCGTCGCTCGTGAACCGGGTGTTGGTGGCCACCCCCCCGCCGAAGGTGGTCCCGGAATGCTCCCCCGATTCCTTCAGCCGGTCGATGATGTCGTTCACCCGCGAACGGACGTAGAGCGGCACCTGGACGTTCACCGTCTTCTCCGCGCTCAGGCCGTACTTGCATTCCACGAAGAGCCGGTGATGATCGCGCACGGCCACCACGTCCACCTCGTGGCTCACGCAGCGCCCCTGGACGATCTGTCCCACCTCCACCGCGTACCCCTGCCGCTCGATCACCTTCCCGACCAGGCGCTCGAAGGGATAGCCCGTGGGTCCCATCTCCATGATCGCCTGCTTCAGCTTGTAGCGCGAGGCCACCTGCTTCTTCTTTTTTCGCAGCAGGGAGAAGGCGCGGGCGTAGATCTTCCGGGTGGACACCCCTTCGACGAGCCAGGCCTCGATGTCCCCGGCCACCTGCTCGATGATGTCGCGCCCCGCGCCCGACCGGCGCAGCGATTCCTTGAGCTTTTCGATCCGGAACGGCTCCTGCTCCCCCGAAGCCTTCGTGATGAGGATGGCTGGTTTTCCCGCTTCGTGCATCGTCACTCCCCCGCAGGCGGATCCTCGCTCCGGATCCGCGCGATTTGCCACCCTGATTCTACACCGCTCCCGGACCTGCCGGGCCATAATTCCGCGCCCTCTCCGGCACTCCGCATCGGCCTGCAGCCGGAAGCCGTCAGGCTCTGAGCCATCCCGCCGCCTTCCGGATCCCCGTTTCTCATGTACACCAGAGCAAAACTGTTCCCACAGAACGCGGCATAGCCCCCCTCCGCCATGGCCGCCCGGATCGGCGCCGCCAGAAAGGGGATCCCCCGGTATTCCCTGTCGGCGATGTCCGTAACCACCAGGTCGAATTCTCCCTGACGCAAACGTGCACGCAGACGTGAATAGCGGCGGCCATCGTTTTTCAGCTGATAGGAAACCATGTACGGCTCGGTGATCGCCGGCTCCGGCGTCATCAGGGCGAGCCGCGGAATCGTGGTCATGACCGACGCGCCCTTCACCAGGCTTTGCATGCACCGCAGTTCCCGGTTGTAATCGCTGATTTCGGCCAGCCTTCCCGGAATCCGACCGGCGCTCCGAGCCGCCCCCCCCAGGAAAAACACCGCGATCGCCAGGCCAAGCCCCAGGTCGACGACTGGAAAACGGCGCAGGACTCTCAACGACAGCAGGACCGCCGTCGTGGCCAACGGCACCATGGCCCATAGCCCCTCGATGAAATAGTTCACATTGCCTCCCGCCTGGACGACGGTCACGGCGGCGGCGGCCCAGGAAAGGCCCGCATAAAGCGGCAGGAGGGCGCGGCGGCCCGACCCCTTCCTGAGGACAAAGGGAAACGCCGCGAGTCCGAGCAGGGCAACCGGCTGGGCGGAGGCCGTCTGCAGGGCTCCCAGGGCCCCCCTGAATTCAGGGATGATCTGCCGAAGGGCCGCCATCTGCCCGGGCATCCGCGGTTCAGACATCAGGAATCCGCCCAAAACAGCCCCGAGGGCGAGAATTGCCCCACAGGCAAAATGCGCCAGACCCCGGAAGTCGCGGCGCAGCAGGAGCCAGAGCGCGCCTGCGGCGAGGGCCGCGACCATCGTCACCTTGAAGGTCACCGTCACCCCGGCGCAACAGCCGGCCAGGAGAATCCCCGCCCGACCCCCGCGATGAAGGAGGACAATGGCCAGCAGGCCGAAAAGGGTCCCGAAGAAATCGGGCCGAAGCTGGAGGATCCAGGGGGCCACGGCCGGAATTCCGGCGGCCAGCATCATCCCCAGCAGACCGGCATGCCGAACCCGGACCCAGAGGGATGTGAGATAACCCACGAGCGCGATGCAGGCGCTCCAGCCCGCAAAAAGGGCGATCCGCGGTCCCGTAAAGGGATTTTCACCCCAATCCACGGTTCTGGCCAGCAACCAGTAGAGCGGGGGACCGTAGAGGGTCGCGTTATAGGGAGGCTCGGACAGATCCTTGTAGAGGACCCCGGTCGCGGCATACCTCCGGGCGTCATGAAGGATGTAACTGTCGGGAAATCCCGCCTCCCCGTAACTCATCGCCGTGACCATCGTGTCGGCCAGGGTCACGGCCATCATCAGCAGGGCGGCGGAGAAAACCGCCAGGCGCGTGACCCGGCCGGCGATTCGGCCGAAACGGCCCCGGAGCCTCGCGACAGCGGCCGAAACCCCATCCTTCTTTTTCGAAACTTTCCTGACATCGGGCTCCTGCGTCACGAAACCGATCCCTTTCCGATACCGGCCTAAGAGGACGACCGCCTCTCTCCGTCCCGCGTACCATAGCATATCGCCCGGGCCGGCGCACGGAGCCACCCGCCCCGAAACCGGTCCGGATCGGTTTCGCCCTGGTGTATCATCACAGACCGGAATCCAGGGGAGCGGCGACAGAGGAGGCGGAGGGCAGTGGAGACCCCGGCGACGGAAATATCCGAACCGAGCGCGGCAACAGCACCGGAAGCGAAACCGCGCTGGGGCGGCGGCAGGCCACTGCTGGTCGCATGGGCTCTCACGCGGACCGTGAGCCTGTTGCAGTGGCGGCTGCTCGGACTGGATATCCACGGCGACGTCTCTTATTACTGGGAAAGCATGACACGGATCGCCGTCACCGGCCCGGGCGGCTTGATGCCCGAGTACCCGGCTCCGATGCTCTGGTTTTTCGGTTTGCTGCACTCCGCATTGGGCGGGCACCGGATCGGCTTCCTCGCGGCCTTCGCCGGAACGATGCTCCTCCTCGACGGGCTGTTCACCTGGGGACTCCATCGCCTCGGCGGGCGGGACGGGAGGCGGGCATCGGGGTTCTGGATCCTCTTTCTCTGGCTCCTTGGACCCGTCGTCTGGTTCCGCTTCGACCTGATCCCCGCCGTGCTGTCGGGAGCGGGCCTGCTCCTGGCTCTCCAGCGTTTTCCGGCGGGTGCCGGGTCGACTCTGGCCGCGGGCGCAGCCAGCAAGCTCGTCCCGGCAATCCTCTGGCCGGCGCTGCTGGCCGACACCGGCGGGCTGACGCCCGCCGGACTCCGCCGGCGCCGTATCGGCATCACCGCGGAGTTCCTCTCCGCCGGTATTGTGCTTGCGGTTCTTTCGTGGCTGTATGCCGGATGGGACCGGCTCCTGTCACCGCTCGCATGGCAGTCGGACCGCGGCCTGCAGATCGAATCGATCTGGGCGACGCCCCTCATGCTCGGACGATGGCTCGAGCCCGGGCGCTTCATTGTGCGGCTATCGGAGTTCAACTCCTTTGAGATCTACGGTTCCGGCCGCCGGGAAGCCCTGGCGGCGGCGGACGCATCGATGATCGCCGGGTTCATCCTCGTCGCCCTGGCATACGGGCACTGGTTCCACCGGCGGCAAGCCTCCCCTTTCCCGGGTCAGCTCGCCGCGCTGCTCGCCGTCACGACCCTGATCGCGACGAACAAGACACTCTCTCCCCAGTATCTTCTCTGGCTCGGCGGCCCGATGGCCGCGCTGCTGATCGCCGGCGGCCTGCTCGAACCCGGCCGCGCGCGCCGTCGGAACCGCCGCCTCGCGCTCCAGCTCGCCGGCGCCCTCCTCCTGCTCGGTGCGCTCACGTCGCTCGTCTTTCCCTACGGGTACTCCGGCCTTTTCATGCGCAACGGCCTCACCCCCGCCGCCACCATGGTCCTCATCGCCCGCAACGCCGGCCTTATCGCGTGGCTGTTCTGGCTCGCGATCCTCGTGTTCCGTGGAAGACCGCGGATCAGCTAGACCTGGTGGTCGCGGCGCACGACCCTGCGCGCGCCGCCGTACCAGGCGGTGCTCCAGTCCTTGGGGGGAACGATCTCCTCGAGGCGGTCGAGCTGGCCGATGGCCTTGAGCCTTTTATAAATCAGCTGCCAGGCGCACGGCTTTTCCGGGTCGACCTCGCAGCGGTCCTCGAGCGAACCGCCGCAGGGGCCGTTGAGCAGCCGCTTGGCGCACCGGGTGATGGGGCAGATGCCGCCGAAATGCGCCAGCATGCAGCTGCCGCACCCGAGGCACTTCTCGGTCCAGACCGCCTGACCCTCCAGGATCCCGAGGAACTGGGTGTCGAGCCCGGCGTAGACCGGCTTGTCCGGAAACCGCTCCGCGATGGCCTGGACCCCGGCGCCGCAACCGAAGGAGACGATGGCCTCCACCCCGGATGCCGGTTCGGCCAGGTCCTTCAGGAACTCGTTGTCGCACTGGCGCTCGATGGTGACCTGGGAGATCTCGACCGGGTTCTTGTCGAGGCGGCGCGCCATGCGCATCGCGTAGGCGAGGATGCCGACCTCCCGTTCCCCCCCGGCCAGGCACACCGTCACGCAGGTGCCGCATCCCACGAAGAGGACCTTCCGGTGGCCGGCGAGGATGGTTTTGAGCTCCGTTATCGATTTGGGTGAAGCGACGATCATGATCTCCCTGCGCTTTCTTTTCTTGCGGGCTTCAGGGGATTCGGCCCCATCGCCCGGACTGTTTCGGTGATCTCCCGCATCTGCCCCGCGAACGCCGAGGCCATGGAATCGGAGAGTTGGGCCCTCCGCAGCCGCCCGCCGCCCAGGCCGATCTCGTCCAGCAGCTCCCGGACCCTTTCCAGCCGCCTGAGCGCCCGCCGGTTTCCTTCCACGAAATGGCACCCCCCCTCGGGACACCCGATGACCAGGACCCCGTCGGCCCCCTTCTCGAAAGCCTCGAGCAGATGCTCCATTTCGATCGCGCCGGTACAGGGGGTGGACAGGATGCGGGTGCCCGCCGGGTACCGCAGCCGGACGGCTCCCGCCTCCGCGGCCGCGGCCGAGGCGCAGTAACTGCAGCAGAAGGCGAGGATCTCCGGCTCCCAGCCTGGCGGCTGCACCGTCCGGGTTTCTCCGTCTCGACGCTCCAGCCGGTCCGGCGGCATCAATACCCCCCTCCCGCGGCCAGCAACTGGTCGAGCATCGCCGTCACCGTCCCGCTCTCCTCCCGCCGCAGGGTGATGGCGCGCCGGGGGCAGCAGGCCACGCAACTGCCGCACCCGGCGCATTTGACCCCCTGGACGGCGGCCTTGCGCCCTTCGCCGATAACGGGTGCGCCGTAGGGGCAGAGCTGGACACACGTGCCGCAGGCGACGCAGAAGACGGGATTCACCGAGGCCGCATGCCCGGCGATTTCCAGCTGCGGCTTCGACAGGATCGTGGCCGCGCGCGACGCCGCGGCCCGCGCCCGGAGCACCCTCTCCCGGACCGGGGACGGGTGCGGCGCGGTGCAGAAAAACTGTCCCTCGTTGACCAGGTCCACCGGCCGCAGCACCGGGTGCGCCGGCCGGAAACCGCCGTCTTCCCCGAGCGCCACGCGGAGCTTCGCGGCAAGGGCCCCGTTCTCCCCCCCCGGACCCGTGGCCACGATCACCGCCCCGGCCGCGAGCGTCACCCTCCCCCAGCCGGAAACGGTCAGGCGGCAGGTGAAATCCCCCGCCTGCCCCGCTATCGCCGCGAGCTCCGAGTCGAGGTGGAGGGTGATCCCGGGGTGCGCCGTCACCCGGTCGACCAGCCCGCTCACCCGGTCGCCGGCGGCCCCCTCTCCCGGGCCGGGGCGTCGCGCCCCCCCTCCCAGGGCGCCCGACCGCTCCACGAGGTGGACGCCGAATCCCTGGTCCGCGAGGCTCAGGGCCGCCGTCATCCCGGAGCGCCCTCCCCCGAGCACCAGGGCGGAGGCCGTCACCGGAAGTCCCACCGGCGGCAGGGGGTGCAGATGCCGGGCCCGGGCCGCCGCCATCGTCACCAGGTCGACCGCCTTCCGGGTGGCTCCGCCATCCCCCCCGTGGACCCAGGCGCATTCTTCCCGGATGTTGGCCGTCGCCAGGAGGCACCGGTTCAGCCCGCTCTCGCGGAGAACCTCCTGGAACAGGGCCTCGTAGGTCCGGGAGGAGCAGGAAGCCACCACCACCCGGTTCAGGCGGTGCTCGCCGATCCTGCGCTTGATCCTCCGCAGGCCGGAGTCGGAACAGGAATATTCGAGCGCCTCGACGCACCGCACCCCCTCGAGGGCGGAAACGGACCGGCACACTTCGGCCACATCGACCGCCCGGGCGACCTGGTGCCCGCACCGGCAGACAAAGACCCCGATGCGCGCCTCCTCGTCGGTCACGTCCCGCTCCCATGGGTAGGAGCGCGGCCGGGCCAGGGTGCCCCGCACGGAAGCCAGCTGCTCCATGGCGCAGGCGGCGGCCGCGGAGCCCCGGGTGACGGCCGCGGCGATCTCCCTCCCCCGGCCGACGGCCGCGTAGACTCCCGGCAGCCGGGTCCGCACGGGTTCGGCCGGGAGTCCGGGGATGTCGGGGTCCAGGCCGATCCGCGCGGCCAGTTCCTTCCACGCCGGCGCTTCGGTTTCTTCAGGGGCGACGATCACACCCCCCACCTCGATTTCCGATTCGGACGGCGCCTGGAAAAGGTCGATCGCCCCCGCCGAACAGGCGGCGATGCAAAGCCCGCATTCGCTGCAGGATCCGCAGTTCAAACAACGGCGCGCCTCCTCCGCCTCCCGGCTCCCGGCCCGCGGGCCGGCCGGCGCGGGGCCCGGCGCCATCGGAAGGGGATGCCGCTGGCCCGCTCCGGCAAGCCCCACGGCGTCGGCCTCCCGGATCGGGGCGTTCCGCCTCAGCCAGGCGTCCATGCTCTCGGCCGCGCGCCTCCCCTGGGCGATCGCTTCCGGCAGCGAAGCGGGTCCCAGGACCGCGTCCCCCCCGGCGAAGATCCCCTGGACAGGGGTGGCGCCCGTCACCGGGTCCGCCAGCAGGCGCCCCCCGGGACGCCGCTCGAGAGCGTATCCCGCGGCCTCCACCCCGCGCCCGGAAGCCAGGATGACGGTATCGGCGCCGAGGGTGCGCGTCGCGGCGTCGTCGTAAAGCGGGTCGTAACTCCCATGCTCGTCGAAGACGCTGGTGCAGGCCCGGAAGGAGACCGAGACCACCCTTCCCTCAAGGGTGTTCACCCGCGTCGGGCCGAGCCCGTACTCCACCCTCACCCCTTCCCCTGCCGCCAGCGCAAGCCTCCCGCCGTCGACCGGAACCTCCCCCCGCCCGTGCAGGCACGCCAGGGTGACGGTCCGCACCCCCGGCGCCCGCAGGGCGGTGCGGGCCGCGTCCAGGGCCAGGTCGGAAGCGCCGATCACCAGCACGCCGGGACCGATGGCGGCCGGGGATCCCGAATTCGAAGCCCGCAGGTAGTCCACCGCCTGCCACACCCCCTCCGCCCCCTCGCCCGGAATACCCATCCTGCGCCCGCCCCAGGCGCCGCAGGCCAGGAAGACGGCGCCGAAGGCCCCGCCCCGCGCGGCCAGCAGCCCGGCGGGTTTGTCGATCCGGGTGGAGGGACGCACCTCGAGCCCCGGCGGGAGGAGGGCGCCGATTTCCCGGTCGAGAACCTCCCGCGGCAACCGGAACGGGGGGACCCCGTAACGCAGCATCCCGCCCAGAAGGGGCTGCGCCTCGAACAGGGTCACCCGGTAGCCGGCGAGCGCAAGGTCCCGGGCGGCGACCAGGCCCGCCGGCCCGCCCCCGATGACGGCCACCCGCGCCCGGGTCCCGGCCGCCCCTTCCCCCACCGGCGAAGGCGCCGCCGGCGACGGTGCCCTCTCCGCGGAGGCCACGGCGTCGGCCACCGATCGCTCCAGGTCGCCGACGGTCACCGCGCCGTCCCCCCCGCCGCGGCGGCATGCTTTTTCACAGGGGCGCCGACAGATGCGGCCGCTCGTGCCCGGAAAGGGGCACCGGTCGAGCAGCAGCGCGTGCGCCGCCTCGAGCCTTCCGGCCCCGAAGAGCGAGAGGAATCCCGGGACATTGACCCCCGCCGGGCAGGCGGCCCTGCAGGGGGCGGCACCCTCGACCCGGGAGATCGAAAAGACGTTGGGGATCGCCTGAGGCCACGGGCGCCAAATCGCCTTGAGCGCCTCCTCCCCCGGCGCCGCGGGAAGGGTCACGGGGCAGACGGCGGCGCAGTTGCCGCAACCGTCGCATTTCTCCGAGTCCACGCAGCGGGGGTTCCGGCGGATCCTGACCCGGAAGCGCCCCGGCTCCCCCGAAACCTCCAGGACGTCGGCGAGGGTGAGGATCTCGATGTTCCGGTTCCGGGCGCATTCCGCCAGCCTGGGGGAAAGAAGGCACATGGCGCAATCGCCCCCCGACAGCGTGTCGTCGGACCGGGCCGCGCGGCCGCCGATGGCGGCGCCCGCTTCGACCAGAACCGTCCGGAAACCGCTTTCGGCCAGGTCGAGCGCCGCCTGGATCCCGGCGCCGCCCGAGCCCCAGACCAGCACCGCCCCCACGCCCCCGGGCCGCGCGCGACCGCTCCCCATCATCGATTCCTCCGTACGCATGCCGGGCCCGTTCACCTGGCTTTCGATCCGGCCAGGACCGAAAGCCGCACGGCGCTGACCTTGCGGTACACGTCCCGCGGGGCCCGCTCCCGGCCGTCCACCGTCAGCAGGTCCCGCACGCGAACTCCGAAAAGCGCCTCGTTTTCCTCCAGGAAGGGCAGGATCAGACTCCAGTCGCGGTCGTCGATCGGTGCGATCCCCCCCCCGTTGAGCTGCCGTTCGATGATCCGGCGTCCGGGGTCCCGGATGTAGATGGCGCCGCCGCTGGCGAGCGAAAAGAGGTTGCCCCCGGGATAAGGGGTCCTTTGCGGGACGAGACGCGCGCGGGCGTCGAACTCCATGCCGTTGAGAACGACGAAGCCCCCGCCGGTGAGGGGGTCCCCCGCCATGAAAGACTCGGCCAGGAAATCGAGGCAGGTCCCGTTGATGACCACGCGGGGGCTCCCCACGGCGTTGATCAGGGGCCTCCCGGCGGCGTTGCCGAGCACGAACACCTCCCCCCCCTTGGCGCCGTACATGAAGGTCTGCCCCACGTCGCCGTGGATCACCAGCCGCCCCCCCTTGGCGATCTGCGCCACCTGGTCCTGGGCGTTGCCGTGAATATGGATCTCCATCCCGTCCATCCCGCTCGAGGTGTAGTCGCCGGAGGACCCGTACAGGTCGATCCTCACCCCGTCCGTGCCCGGCCCGAAACCGGCGCCGTGAAAGCGCTGGCCGCGCAGGCGGTAGACGACAAAGCGCCTCCAGCCGGCCTGGTAGGCCTCGCGCAGCAGGAGGGCGTCGCAATCGTCCCCCTCGGGGGGGAAACCTTCACTGTCGACGACCAGGACCTCCTCCCCCGCCCTCGGGGGGGCAAGGAGGTGGCGCGTCGCCCGGTCGACGCGGCGCCAGTAGCGGCTGGCCGGACGGCCGAAAAGGGGGGCGGAATCGAACAGCGCCTCCAGCGACCGGTCCGCGACCTGGATCACGCCGGCGCGGCGCTTGTCACCCGTGTCGAACCGCCGGTCCCGCAGGAGGGTGAGGAGCCGGACGGCCGTCATGCGCGCCTTGGCCGTATCCGCCCCTTCGACGACGAGGCCGCAGAAGCGCTTGAGGTCCCCGGGCGACCAGGTGGGGAGGTCCAGGACGTGGGACCAGAGCGCCTCGACGTCCCCCTTCTGCAGGTACCGGGACACCAGTTCCCGCAGGGCTTCGGGGGCGGGCCGGGAGTCCTCTTCCGGGGTAAGGAGGTCACACCGCACCCGGCCGGTGCGGAGTTCGACCGGCCGGCCGAATTTGTCGGCGCAGGTGAGCCGCCGCCCCCCGTCGCCGTCCGAATCGACCGAGAAGATGAAGGCGCCGCCGTCGGTGCTCGACCCGCCCCGCGCGTTCCAGTACCTGTCCGCCACCGGGCAGAAGCGCGCGTCCTCCCGGGCAAGGCTCCGCAGTGTGGCGTCGATCGCCTGCTTCTCCGAGCAGATCAGGCCGATCTGGACGTCATCGTTGTCCGAGAGGGCGAACACCTGAGGCCGGAGCATCGCGGTGTCGGTGATGCCGAGCAGCTGGACCCTCTTCCGATCCGGCTGGCTGCGGGCGATGATGAAAAACCAGGGGCCGTCGGGCGATGCATGGATGTGCGCCGCCTGGATCTGCCGGTAGATGGCCTGCTTCTCGGGCGGCAGCTCGTCGAAGTCGAGCTCCGAGGTGGGCGCCAGGGCCTCGATGATGTATTCCAGCGGGTACTTGTAGACGCGGTCCCAGAGATCGAAGAGCTGCGCCGATACTTCGGTGTCGGTCAGAAACTGCTGGCGGATGTTGCGCTGGCGCAGGTATTCGCTGACGGACCAGTAATTGGCGAAGTCGCCGTTGTGGACCAGGGCCTCGTTGACCCCCACGAACGGGTGCGCGCCGCCGGGGTGCCATACCCGCCCTTTCGTGGGATAGCGCTGGTGTGCGATCCACGCGTGGGCCTTGAAATCCCGGAGCCGGTAATACTCGACATTCTGCTCGGCGTATCCGACCAGCTTGAAAACCAGCAGGTCCCTGCCGTGCGACAGCACGAAGGCGCGCTTCTCCCCGAGCGAGGCATAGTATTCATCGTTGATGCGGTAGGAGTTGCGCCAGACGAACTCGTCCTCGAGGTCGCGCGGTGCCAGCGCTTCCAGGCCGTTCTGCCGCGCGAACTCCGCGAGCAGGAGGGGTTTCGGGCGCACGACGTAGCGGTGCACGTCCGGCGGGCGCACCTCCAGTCCCGGGACGTCGCGGTAATCGTCCAGGTGCGGCTGCCGGACGGAGAGGAGGACGTCGAAATTCGGCAGGACGAAGCGCCGTTCGAGGTCCGCGTGGCAGCCGGGATCGATGAGCGCGAGCTGCAGCAGGTAGGCTTCGTCCAGCACCGCACGCGGGACCCCCATCTGTTCGGGGGTCAGGCCGACGGCGGCGATTCCCCCTCCCTTGCCGTTCCCCCGGTTCTGCATCTGGGCTGAAGGCTCGTAGATGAAGCGTCCCGCCAGCGGCTCGGTGCAGGCGAAACCGGTCACACCGCATCCCCCCTCTTCGGCCGATTTGACCGGACGGGGGGACCCGGGGCCGCGGTAGATCCTCGACCGTGTGGCCAGCAGCTGTCGGGCTGTATCTTTCACTGACGTTTCCTTCCCATAATCCGTTTTCCCGGCGCGGACCGGCCGCGCCGTCAATCCGAGAGAAGGCAGAGGAGGTCGCTCCGTCCGCGCAGGTCGCGGATCGAGGCCATGCCCAGCCGTCCCAGGACGGCCAGCATCTCTTCGTGCCATGCGTTCTGGAGGTTGACGAGCCTCTGCGTCGCCCAGTCGGGATCCACCAGCCCGACGAGTTCCGGGTCGGTGGGGGCGATCCCGCGCGGGCACCCGCGCCCGCTTTCGCAGCAGGCGCAGCGGACACAGCCGAGGGCCACCATTTCGGCGGTTCCGATCACCACCCCGTCGGCCCCCAGGGCGATGGCCTTCAGGCAGTCGTGGGCCGTGCGGATACCGCCGGAGGCGATGAGGGTCACCTTCTCCCGGATCCCCTCATCGACGAGGAACCTGTGGACCTTGGGGATCGCGTACTCGATCGGCATGGCGATGTTCTTCTTGGCGATGTCGGGCGCGGCGCCGGTCCCGCCGTAGCTGCCGTCGAGATGGATGATGTGGGCCCCGGCATAGTAGCTCCCCACCGCCACCATGTCCACGTCGGTGGGGGTGGACACCTTGACGCTGACCAGGCAGCAGGGATTCATCTCCTTGATCCAGTCCAGGTGCTTCTTGTGGTCCTCCACGCTGTAGACACTGTGAAACGGAAACGGGCTGAACAGGGCGTTTCCGGGGACCGCACCGCGCATGCGGGCCACGGCCGGGGTGTTCTTGTCCCCGAGGAGGTGGCCTCCCAGCCCCGGCTTGGCCCCCTGGGCGTACTTGAACTCCACTATGCGCACCCTCTGGATGGTCTCCTCGCGCACGCCGAAAAGACCCGTCGCCACCTGGGTGATCATGTGGTCGTCGTAGGGGTGGAGGCGGTCCGGGTACCCCCCCTCGCCGGTGCAGCTGAAGCTGTTCCAGGCCGCGGCCGCGCGCGCCTTGGCCAGGATCGTGTGGATGCTCACCGATCCGAAGCTCATCCCCCCGCCGTAGACGGGGATGTCGACGTGGACCTGCGGGCGGCCGTCGCCGCGGCGGTTCAGGTCCAGGCCGAGATCGATCCGGCGGCCCGCCGGCGCCGCGCCGTCGGAGTTCCCTTCGGCCGCACGGAGGGATCCGCCCGGGGCGGCCCCCGGCACCTCGAAGCGGAAGCGGATCCGGTCGAATCCCCCGCCCGAGTCGCCGTGGCGGTACTCGAGGTGGGCCGGGGGGCGGTGGCCGGTTTCCGCCTGGTGCCAGGTGGAAAGGATCAGGTCGGCGGTCCAGCGCGGATCTCCGAGGCACTCCACGTCAGGGTTCAGCCGAAGCGACAGCGCCTGCCTCGGGCAGCGGCTGATGCACGAATCCCCGCTCTCCGCACAGGAGGGCCCGATGCAGCGGTGGTCCTCCGGCCGCCAGACCAGGGCATACGCCTCCGGCTTGATGTGAACCCCGCGGGCACAGGCTTCCACGCACAGCCCGCAGGAGTCGCAGCCCGCCGAGCGCGTGATCCGGTATTTGCCGATGGCGTTGCGGTAGCGCTCGGGGGCGGGACGCACCTCGCGGGAGACCTTCTCCCGGGGATAACCGGCGGGAGATTCCGCGGGATACGGCTCGCGGGGTATCCTGGCTTCGGCAATGGTTGTCGTCATACCCTCACCTGTGCTAAACATTACTCTTGAAGGGCCCCGACGATCCGCACGCGCGGGATGCCGGGGCCCCCGGATCCTTACAGGGCATTTGGCCTGCCGCCCGCCAGCAGCGGCTCGCCGGCTCGCGCCCGGCTATTTTCCCCCGCCGGTTCAGGAAGGAGCTGACCCTGAACGGTCCGGGAAATAGCTCGAGCCGGCGAGGCATCTGATGTCGATTCCGGCAAAGCCATCCGCCCTGTAAGGATGCCCGATGATGCCGAAGGCCCCGCGAACCGCCCGGGACCGGGGGCATCCAACCGACGCAGGACCCTTCGGTCATGCGACGCCCTGCCCTCCGGTGACGCGCAGCAGGTCGCCGAAGGCCTCCTTTTCAATCTCCTCCATGAAGATGGCGCGCCCCATCTCCCCCCGCAGGCGGCGCACCTCCCGGATCCCCATGGCCCCCAGCACCTCGATCAGCTGGCTGTGCCAGGCGCCCATCAGGTTGACCATCCGCCGGGCGGCGTAGGCGGCATCCGCCCCGTCGATCCCCGCCGGGCACCGGCTGCAGGACGAAGCGGCACCGTCCCCCCCCGCCTCCCCCTGGAGCGGACCGTTTCCGCGGCAGACCCGGCAGCCGAGGGCAACGGAGAGCGCCGTATCCACGCCCACGAGATCCGCGCCGCACAGGATCGATTTGGCCATATGTTCGGCCAGCGCGATCCCCCCGGAAACGATCAGGGTGACCTCGTCGCGCACCCCCGCGCCGACCAGGTCCCCATGGATGACGCGGAGCGCGTCCTTGATATGCGGACCGGCGGAACCGTCCTCCCCCTGCATGCGCCCGTGCAGGTCCGCCGAGAGATGGAATACCCGGAACCCCGCGCGGAAAAGGGCCATGACCCGATCGCCGGTTCCGGGAGCCAGCCGGAGGCGGATCGAGAGAATCGCCCCGGGCGTCGCCGCGCGGACCGCCTCGGCCAGGGCTATGAGGCCCGGCCCGTCGACGAGTTCCGCCATCCTGTCCACGGCTTCGATCGCCCCGAGCTCCGGCGCGTCCCCGCCACGGAAGACGGGGACCACGAAGGGCCGGAGATCGGGACTCAGTCCCGCCGCTTCCGCGGCGGCGACCATCGCGACGGTCCTGAGATCCCTGGCGGCCATGGCGCGCGCGCGCGCCAGACGCGAATTCGAATCGATCCGGGGATCGAGGTCCAGGACGGCGGGGAGCTGCAGCTCCAGCAGCTCGGCGGGCGGCGAAAGCAGCCTGCCCTCGGGGGAGAAGCAGAGGCGCATCGGCTTCGGGCCGATGTCTACCGAGGTCGAGATATACTCCCGGCCGTGGATGCCGTCGCGCGTCGGGCGGACGATTTCGGACATGTCGGTCCAGATGGAATCGAACCCGGGACCGTGAAACCGCCCGCGATATCCCGCTCCGGAAACCGGGATCTTGCCGGAATCGGCCTGGTTCCAGGTGGAGAGGAGGATATCGGGCGTCCAGTAATCGTCTCCCATCTCCAGGAATTCCGGGTTGACCGAGAGGCTGAGCAGCCCTTTCGTACACCCCTGGACGCAGGAGAAACACGCCTTGCATTCGTTCAGGGTCCCGATGGGCGCCAGCGGATCCCGGTTATGGACCCCCTCGTGGGCGTACACGTCGAAGCAGCAGCGGAGCTTGACGCAGTTGGCGCAACGCGAGCAGTCCTCGCGCCAGTCGATGCCGCCGAACTTGCCGGTCCGGTAAAACCTTCCCGGGGTCGGAACAGTATGGATGTGGTAGCGATCGGGCATTCCGGCTCTCTTCAGTTCGCGGGGCTCGGGACCATCGGGAGCCCAGCCTGCCGCATGACCTCGGCCGCCCGGGACTCCGCTCCCCCCGAGAGGATGTGGATCCCCCGGATGCCGGGGAGTTCCTTCAGTTTCTTCGCCACCTCGGCGGCGATGAGGATTCCTTCCCTGACGGGGTCGGCCGAACGGGCGAGCCTTGCGATCACCCCTTCCCCGACCGGGCCGTAGATCCCGCTCCGGTCGAGCTCGCGCGCCCGCTCCACGCTTCCGAGCGGCAGCACGCTCGCGATGATGGCGGTGCGCTTGTCCAGGCCCAGGGAGCGCACGGCGTCCAGCCATTGCCCGAAGCCGTCCAGGTCGAAGACGGCGTGGGTAAAGAGGAAGTCCGCGCCGATGTGGACCTTCATCCTGACCCGAAGCAGGTTCAGGTCCAGGGGGCGCAGGTAGGGGTTCGCCGTCGCCCCGATCTGCAGCTTGATTTCGGGCTCCAGTTTCCGGCCGTTCATGCTGGAACCGTAGAGGGCCATTTTCTTCAGGGCCTGCGTCAGCTGGATCGAGTCGAGGTCGCGGGCCGCAGCGGCCTCGGGCGCGATTCCCGAGGACTGGTGCCGCCCTCCCAGGCACAGGATGGCCTCGATATCCAGGGCGGCGGCGCCGAGCGCGTCGCTTACCAGCCCGATGCGGTTCCGGTCGCGCGACGTCATCGCCATGATGACGCTCCTCCCCCTTTCCCTGGCCAGCAGGGCGCCGCAGGAAAGGGCCGATGCGCGCACCCGGTCGGGATTGTCCGGCACCACGATCCCGTCCAGTTCCCGGGGGAGCGAGGCGGAAAGCTCCCTCATGACGTCCGCGTCGGCTCCCCGGGGAGGGAGGCACTCGGCCGTCACCAGCGTCCGGCCCGAAAGGAGCGCCCTGCCGAACCTATTCATGCCGCACCCCCCCGCCGGGGGGGAGCGATTCCGCCCGCGCGGCGCCGGCCCCGCTGCCGGGCTCCGGCTCGGCGAGCGGATTCGGGGGGGAGTCGCCGAGCGCCTCGAGGATTGCCTTCCGGATCCCCTCGAGGCGGGCGGCCGGGCCGTCCGGGGATATCCCCGCCGCCGGCCTCCCTGCGGACACCTTCAGGTCCTCCAGGGCCGACCCGGGGAGATGCGCCAGGACCAGCCGCCCCTCCCCCAACCCGATTTCCTCCAGCAGCGACCGGACGTACTGCACACGCAGGCTGCAGCGGCGGCTTCCCTCGGCGTGATGGCAGTTCTGTTCTTCGCAGGCCACCACGCTGACGACGCGGCACCCGGCTTCGAACGCCTTCAGGACATGCTCGGGCTGGAGCCTCCCGGCGCAGGGGAGGACCACCCGATCCACGCGTCCCGGCAGGTTGAAACCCGGGATCACCGGCCGAGCCCGTTCAGCCGATGTGGGTTTCCTGCCGGGACGCGCGCAATTGGCGCACACAAACAATGCAATTCGATCGGTTTCCCGGGTGGTTGACAACCGCCCCTCCTCCATCCAGAACCTAGGCCGCCGACCTGGAATTTTCCGCCTTCGCCTGCGGGACCGCTCCGGCCTCATCCAGGATGTATTCCTCACACTGCAGGACTCCTTTGCACGCATTCGGAAATCCGCAGCCGGCCACATTCAGACAGTTGGCGCACAGCCCCATCCGGAAGGCGTCCATCGGGTCTTCGATCGCGCCGGTCTCAAGGGGGGAACGGGGGCGGCTTGCGGCCGGGCGGGTGGAAAACTCCTCGCACTGAATGATTTCCAGCCGAGAGCTTCTGTGCAGCATGCACGTGGCGTCATGCTCGCAGGTCTCGCAAAGCCCTCGATAGGCAAGCTTATCCGTCATTGCAGTTTCCTTTCGCCAGGGTGAACATACACCGCAAATTGCATTGCAATGGGCGTGCCAGAAACAGGAATCCCGTTGTTAATTTTTTTATCCGTTACAAGTCAACACATACATATTTTATGATAACGCCCTTCAATATCATTCGAGCCGACCCGGGAGAGATTTGGTATAGATTATGTCCCAATCAGGACAATTAATTTCCACCGATGCTTCGGCGGCCCAATCGGATTAAGTTGTTAAAAAAATGAGTTTTATCACTGGGGGGGGATGCGGGCTGTGGAGCGGTGGCTTCAGGAGATCCCGTAGTGAGCCAGTTTTTTTCGGAGCGTTACGCGGCTGAGGTCAAGCATCTGGGCCAGTTCACGCTGGCTGTAGAGATTCGATTCCACCAGGCGCCGAAGCAAAGCCTCTTCAACCGTTTCCAGCAGGAGGGCACGCACACCGGCGGGATCCTTGCGGGAGGCGAGGAACTGCAGAACCGCCCGGCGCAATTCGGATCGGGGATCCGGGGAGGATTCCGCCTCGCCCCCGGAACCCGGGGGCACGCTCTCCCTGATCTCCTCGGGGAGCAGGTCCAGGGATATCGTGTCATCCGGGCTCATGACCACCGCCCGCTCGATACAGTTCTCCAGTTCGCGGACATTCCCCGGCCAGGCATGGGCGAGCATGACGGCCAGGACCTCTCTGGGTATATGGCCGACCCGCCGGCCGGCCTCGCGGTTGTACTTTTCGAGAAAGTGGTCCGCAAGCAGCGGGATATCCTCGCGCCGCTCGCGCAGCGGGGGAATGCGGACGGGAATCACGTTCAGTCGATAGAACAGGTCCTGTCGGAAGCGCCCCGCCTTGATCTCGGCGCGCAGATCCATCCCGGTGGCCGCGACGATGCGGACATCTACCGCCAGGGTCCGGCTGGAACCGACCGGTTCCAGCTGCCGCTCCTGCAGCACGCGCAGCAGCTTCACCTGCAGCCGCGGGCTCATCTCGCTGACCTCGTCGAGGAAGAGGGTCCCCCCTTCGGCCGCGCGGAAGCGCCCCTCGTAATCCCTGACGGCTCCGGTAAAGGCCCCCTTCACGTGTCCGAAAAGCTCCGATTCCAGGAGGCTTTCGGGAAGCGCGCCGCAGTTGACCTTGACCAGGGGGCCGGCGGCGCGGTCGCTGTTGTAGTGGACCACGTTGGCGATCAGCTCCTTGCCGGTTCCGGTCTCGCCCGTAATCAGAACCGAGGAACGCGAACGAGCCGCGGTCGCCGCCAGTCCCAACAGCCGCCGGATCGCCGCGCTCCCGCCCACGATACTGTCGACGCGGTAAGTACGCCGCAGCGCCTCCCCGCGCCGCGTCATCCGGTCGACGTGGCGCCCTCCCCGGAATTCGCCGTCCTGGATGAAACGGCTCTCGTCGAAATCCAGGGGCTGGGGGATGCCGATCGCGGCGTTGCGGCCGGCGGCCTTGCGGACCGTGAGCGCCCGCTGACCGTTGAGCAGCGACACCTCCATGACCACCTGGGTGATGTGGCGCACCTTGGCGAGAAACGCCTCGGTATGGGCTTCCTTTTCAATGAGCCAGCAGGCGAGGGTGTTCAGGTCGTAGAGCCGCGGGCAGAGGTGCCCGAAAAGGCGGACTACCCGGTTTTCGTCCCCCCACAGATCGAGCATTCCCGTGAGGGAATCGAAAATGTAGTTGGCCGACTGCCCCCCGCGGGTGCCGACTTCGACGATCGCCTGTTCCAGGCGCGCGGGATCCGCAGGATCGGCGATGTGAACCGGGGCATGCACGGCATCCCGGGCGGGATCGTCAAAAAACTTCAGAAACACCTCGTCGGAGTTGCCCTTCCCGGAAGAAAAGCAATCGATGAGCGAGAATCGCCCCGAGGTCATCAATTTGGCATATTTGGAGGCGATCGTCTGGGGGGAGCGGTTGAAACTGACATAGACGACGGGAACCCCCCCCTCCTCGCAGGCTTCGACGAAATTGGAGATGAAATGATCCCCGGCGACGCCGGAATCGATCTCCCAGACCAGGTTGTCGCCGCTGATCACGCCGCCGATCGCCCTGTCCACCTCGGCGATACCGGTGGTGGGTCGGTATTCTCCCGTCATGGCCCCCATGTTAGCAGAATCATGGACATCCACCTATCGGTTCAAAAAATCATGGACATCCACCTATCGGTTCAAATGGTGGATGTCCATGATTCGTTCAAAGGGTGCCTGTCCATGAGTGGGCTAAAGGTTGTAACCCTCCTCGCCGTGCTGGCTCAGGTCCAGGCCGAGGATCTCCTCCTCGCGGGTGACCCGCAGGCCGATCACCTTGTCGACCAGCTTCAGGATCAGCCAGGTCCCGGCGCCGGCGATCACCCACGCAATCAGCGCCCCCGCGCCCTGGTTGAAGAACTGCTGGAAATTTCCGTCGATCAGCCCCACCGGAAGGGGGTTCCCGCCGGAGTCGCTGAAGACCGGGTTGACGGCGCTTGTGGCGAAGATCCCGGTCAGCAGCGCGCCGAGGGTGCCGCCGGCGCCGTGAATGCCGAAGGCGTCCAGAGAATCGTCGTAGCCGAGCACTCCCTTGACCCGGGAGACCATGTAATAACAGACGACGCCGGAGATCAGCCCGATGAGGAGGGCCGACATCGGACCGACGAACCCGGCGGCCGGGGTGATGGCGACCAGCCCGGCCACAGAGCCCGATATGGCGCCCAGCGCGCTCGCCTTCCCGTTGCGGATCCATTCCGCGGCGGCCCATGCCAGGGCGGCGGCGGCCGCGCTCAGGTGGGTGGTCACGAAAGCGCTGGTGGACAGGGCCCCGCTCGAAAGGGCGCTCCCCGCGTTGAACCCGAACCATCCCACCCAGAGCAGGCAGGCGCCGATCACGCTCAGGACCACGCTGTGCGGCGGCATCGGCTCCCGCGGGTACCCTAGCCGCTTCCCTACAAAGAGGGCGCATACCAGCGCGCTGACGCCCGAGGAGATGTGGACCACCGTGCCTCCCGCGAAATCGAGGGTCGGGATCCGTCCCCCCAGGAACGCGTTCAGCAGCCCCCCCTTCCCCCACACCATGTGCGCCAGGGGGGTGTAGATGATGAAAAACCAGAGGACCGTGAACGCGACCATGGCGCTGAATTTCATCCGTTCCGCGAAGGCGCCGGTGATCAGGGCGGGCGTGATGATGGCGAACATCATCTGGAAAATCATGAACGTCTGGAAGGGGACGGTGCCCGCGTACTCGGGGTCGGGCGCACCGCCGACCCCCTGCAGGAACAGGTGGTCGAAGCCGCCCCAGTACGCGTTCCCGGGCGCGAACGCCAGGCTGAACCCGACCAGGGCCCAGAGCACGCTCACCAGGGCCATCAGCCCGAAACTCTGCATCATGGTGGCCAGCACGTTCTTCTTGCGCACGAGCCCCCCGTAGAACAGGGCAAGGCCGGGGCCCGTCATCATGAGCACCAGCGCGGAACTCACCAGCAGCCAGCTGTTGTCGCCCGAAGTCCTGGCCTGCGCCACCTCGGCCTCGAGCGCGGCTATGCGCTCGTCCATGCCGCTCCCCGGCTCCGGCGCCGTGCCGGGCTGCGCCAGGGCCAGCCCTCCCAACAGCAGCAGGCCCGCGGCCACCCCTATCACCAACAGACGATTTCGAATCATGTGCAATACCCCTGTCCTGTAAGATTCGGCCTCAGGAGACCCGCTTCCGGATCGCCCCTCCCTTCGCCGGCAGGCCGGCACCGGGATCCGATACTGCACGCGGCATGCCAGAAAACGGGGGTGGACTCCGATAGCCCTATTTAATTGTCTTGTCTACACTTAATCTTCCCGTAGGGGGCACGGGCCCCAGGGGGGCGAAACTACATTATTGTTTCTACATTGGGGTTTTACTTACATATATGTAAGCCAAAAGGGGACACACCCGCCTGCGGGGAAAACCCCGGCCGCCGCGGCGGGGAGCGATCGCCCCCCATCGGGAGATGAAACTACATTATTGTATTATTGATAAATGGCCCTACGGAATTGCAGGGCCCTCGGATCAGGACACCCGCACCAGCCGGTAGTTCCTGCGCCCGTGGCGCACCACGAGAAAACGCCCGTCGAGCATGTCGGAGGCCGCCACCCGGCGCGCGGTGTCGGCCACGCGCCGGTTGTTCAGGTAGATCCCCCCGCCCTCCACGGCGCGCCGCGCCTCCCCCTTCGACGCGAGCGCCCCGCACTCCACCAGGAAATCGGCGACCGCCAGCCCGTCCCCCTCGAGGCGCGCCCCGGCGATTTCTCCCGAAGGCACCTCGGCGAAGATATCGGCCACCTCGCCTCCCGTGAGCCCCGAGACCTCGCCGCCGAAAAGCACCTGGGAGGCCTGCTCCGCCTTTGCCAGGGCCGTTTCGTCGTGCACCATCCGCGTCATCTCGCGCGCCAGCCGGCGCTGCGCTTCGCGCTGCTCGGGACTGCGGCCCACGGCATCCTCCAGCGCCCCGATCTCGCCGCGGTCGAGCCAGGTGAAAAAGCGCAGGTAGGGGATGACGTCGCGGTCGTCGGTATTCAGCCAGAACTGGTAGAAACGGTAGGGGGATGTCCGCCCGGGCGAGAGCCATACGGCGCCCGAAGCGGTCTTGCCGAACTTGGTCCCGTCCGCCTTGGTGATCAGGGGGTAGACCAGCGCGCCCGCGCTCTTGCCCCGCATCCGCCGGATCAGCTCCACGCCGGCGGTGATGTTGCCCCACTGGTCGCTCCCCCCGGTCTGCAGGGTGCAGCCGAAGTGGTCGTGCAGGTGGAGGAAATCGTACGACTGCAGCAGCATGTAGCTGAACTCGGTGAAGGAGATCCCGTCCTCGCGCTCCAGCCGCATCCGGACCGAGTCCTTGGCGATCATGTAATTGACGGTGAAGTGCTTGCCGACGTCACGCAGGAAGTCGACCAGGTTCAGCCCCAGGAGCCAGTCGGCGTTGTTGACGAGCAGCGCGGGGTTGCCCTTCACCTCGAAATCGAGGAAGTGGGCCAGCTGGCGCTTGATGGCCTCGATATTGGCCTCGATCGCCTCGCGCGACAGCAGCAGGCGCTCGTCGGAGCGGCCGCTCGGGTCGCCGATCATGCTCGTCCCCCCGCCGGCCACCGCGATCGGGACGTGGCCGAAGCGCTGCAGCCGGGCCAGGGCCATCAGCGGCACCAGGTGCCCGACGTGCAGGCTGTCGGCCGTCGCGTCGAACCCGTTGTAGGCCCGCACGGCGCCGCCGGAGAGCATCTCCGGCACGCTCTCGGTGTTCCCGTACACCAGGCCCCGCCACGACAGTTCCTCAAACGCGCTCTGCTTCATCGTCCGCCCCTCTCCATGATCCAAGCGGAAAACATACCCGATCCGCCCCGCGGCTGCTAGTATAACATCATGGCTGCCGCCGGTCCCGGTGCGCCGCCGCCAGGGAGGAACCGATGTCCAGAACATTCTTCGTTTGTCTTTGCGCCCTCTTCTGCGCCCCCGTCCCGCTCCGGGCCCAGGAGGCGGCCGCCGCGGTCCCGGTCGCCGGCCCGGTGCACATGATCGAGGGGCAGGGGGCGGGCAACATCGGCGTGATCGCCCACCCCGACGGCGCCGTCGTGATCGACGCCGGGATGGCGGCGTCGGCCGACGGGGTGCGCGCCGCCCTCGACGTGCTCCCGGGCGGAGGGAAGATCCGCTTTCTCGTCAACACCCACTGGCACAACGACCACACCGACGGCAACCGGGCGCTGGGCCCCGAAGCCGTCATCGTCGCCCACGACCGGGTCCGGCCGCTCCTCGGCCGGCCCCAGAACCTGATGGGACAGACGATCGCCGCGGCGCCGGCCGGGGCCCTCCCGTCGGTCACCTTTTCGGAGCGGCTGACGCTGTACGCCGGGGACATCCCGGTCCGCCTCGTGCATTACGCGGGAGCGCACACGAACGGGGACACGGTCGTCTTCGTCGACCGCTACAAGGCGGTGCACATGGGGGACCTGTTCTTCAACGGCCTCTTCCCCTTCCTCGACATCGACAACGGCGGCGACATCGAAAGCTGGGTGCGCCACCTGGACGACATCGTGTCCAAGCTGCCGGCCGACGCACGCATCATCCCCGGGCACGGACCCCTGGCCACGGTCGCGGACCTGGTCGCCTTCCGCAACATGCTGGCGGAGTCGGCCGAGATCGTGGGTCAGCGGATCCAGAAAGGGGCCACCCTGGACCAGGTCAAAAACGCCGGGCTGCCTCTCCGTTTCGAGCCCTGGACCCGCGGCTTTTTGAACACGGCCCAGTGGCTGGAGCTGGTCTACCGGAGCCTCGCGAAAAATTAGTCACCGCAGCGAGCCGATGGCGGCCGTGACCGCGATGATGACGGCGTAGGCGCCGCCGAGCCAGAGGGCGGCCGTGGAGGTCTTGAGCTTGCGCGAGACCGCCGCGGCGCCGATGGCCAGCAGCGCGATCATCCAGATGTTGAAGATGTCGACGCCCCGGGCCAGGCCCATGACGAACTCCGGCAGGACGCCCGGCTCGAGGACCCCCTCGAGCAGGGAACCGAGGTTGGAGGTGATCACCGACCGGAGGTCGGTCGCGGCCACTTCGCCCGGCTGCTTGAACTGCAGGACCACCGCCATCAGGATCGTCGTCACGATCGAGACCGCGATCGTGGCGTACAGGGAGACGGCCAGCAGCGGCCTGAACCGGTTCTCGGCGCCGACGAAGAGGCTGAACAGCTTCGTGAACCCGGCGATGACGAGGCAGAGGAGGATGGTCGACACCCCCCCCATCACGATGGTGCCCTTGCCCACCACGTTCGACATCAGCGCCAGCTGCTGCTCCATCTGCTCCGCGGTGATCCTCCCCTGCGCCACCGCGTCTTCGAGCTGCGCCTCCATGGCCGCCTGCAGGTCGACCTTCCGGGTGATATACCAGGTGCTGCCCAGGCCCAGGATCACCGCCACGATGATGGGCACGAGCAGCCGGGGGGCCCTCCCGATCTCGGCAAAGGCCTCCCCGGGTGCGGTGTACACCCCGCCGAGACGGCTGAAGAAATTCCGGGCCGGGGGGGGCGCCCCCCCTTCCGCGCCCAGGGGTTCACGGACGGATTCAGGTTCCACGGTCCCTCCTTAGCATTTTTGATTGGGGTCAAAAGAAACGAAGGCAGTATACAGAAAAACGGGGCCCCGCCGCATCAAGAATCGCCCGATTTTTCGCCCGCCCCGGGCGGCCATTGAAGTATGATAATCTTGGATTATATCCGGCGGAAGCCCGCCGCGGGACGGCCCGATCGGAACAGGAGGCGCTCATGACCGAAGAGTACAGTCCTGGAAAGCTGCTGCAGCTCGCGCGCGGGTTCATGGAAAGCCGGATCCTGCTCTCGGCCGCCGAACTGAACCTGTTCACCCTCCTCCGGGAGGCCCCGATGGAGGCCCGGGACATCGCGCAGAGGACGGGCACGGACCTCCGGGCCCTGACCGCGCTGGTCGACGCGCTGGCCGCCATGGGCCTCGTCGCGAAAACGGAGGCGGGCTATTTTTGCCCCCCCGGCGTCGCGCGCTGGCTGGGGGAGGATTCCCCCGAAACCGTGCTCCCGATGGTGCACCATATGGCGGGCCTCTGGCCCCGCTGGTCGCGCCTCACGGCCATCGTCAAGGGGCACCCCCCGGCCAAGGAAAAGCTCGACATGGCGCGCAACACCGCGGAACTGCGGGCCTTCATCGGCGCCATGCACTCGATCGGCACCCCCCTGGCCGCGCGCATCGTGGCCGCGGTCGATGCCGGGACGGCCCGGACGCTGCTGGATGTGGGGGGCGGCTCGGGCACCTACACGATCGCCTTCCTGCGCGCCGTCCCGGAAATGCGGTCGACCCTGTTCGACCTCCCCGCCGTGATCGAAATGGCCCGGGAACGCCTTTCGGAGGAGGGGGTGCTCGAGCGCACCACGCTGGTCGCCGGGAACTTTCACCACGACGATTTCCCGGGGGGGCATGACCTGGCCCTGATCTCCGCCATCATCCACTCCAACAGCCCCGAGGAAAACCTGAACCTCTACCGGAGGGTGTTCCGCGCGCTCAAACCGGGGGGGCGCATTCTGATCCGGGACCACGTCATGAGCCCCGACCGGACGCGGCCCCGGGACGGCGCGATTTTCGCGATCAACATGCTGGTGGGGACCTCCGGGGGGGGCACCTACACCTTCGGGGAGATCGAGGCCGGCCTCGAGAGTGCGGGGTTCGCCGGTATCCGCCTCCTGTGCGAGGGGGACCAGATGGACGCCGTCGTCGAGGCGCGCCGGCCCCAGTCCCGCAACGCCAAAGCCTGAAACCCGATACCTACGGAGGCCCCATGAAACCGCTCGTCGTCATCGCCATGCTGAGCCTGATCCTGACCTGGGTTTTCGCCGCCCGTACGGAGGAACCGTCCGGGACCGAAGACCCCTATCTCTGGCTCGAGGAGATCACGGGGGAGAAGGCGCTCGCATGGGTCCGGGCCCGCAACGCCGAGAGCGAGAAGGAGCTCGCCGGGGCGCCCGCGTTCGCCGGACTCGAGCGCGGCATCCTCGAGATCCTCGACTCGAAGGACCGCATCCCCTCGATCTCCAAGGCGGGCCGCTGGTTCTATAATTTCTGGCGCGACGAGAAGAACCCGCGCGGACTCTGGAGGCGCACCACCCTCGACGAATACCGGAAACCGGACCCGCAATGGGAGGTGGTGCTCGACCTGGACGCCCTGGGCAAGGCGGAGGGGCGCAACTGGGTCTGGGGCGGCGCCCAGATTCTCCGCGCGGGGGGGTGGCGCCGCGCCCTGGTGAGCCTGTCGCCCGGAGGGTCGGACGCGGTCGTGGTGCGGGAGTTCGACATCGAGGACCGCTCCTTCGTCAAGGGGGGGTTCGAACTGCCGGAAGCCAAGAGCGAGGTCTCATGGATCGATCGGGACCACATCTACGTCAACACCGATTTCGGCCCGGGCTCGATGACGACCTCGGGCTACCCCCGGATCGGCAAGCGCTGGCGGCGCGGCACCCCGCTCGCGAGCGCCTCCACGGTATTCGAGGGGAAGGAGACCGACGTCGCCGCGGGCGCGTTCTTCGACGATACTCCCGGGTTTGGGCGGCACTTCGCCTACCGTTCGCCCGGATTCTACGAGACCGAGGTCTACCTCCTCGAAAGGGGAAAACCGCGCAGGGTGGATGTGCCCCTGGACTCGAACGCCGGTTTCCACCGCGAGTGGCTCCTCATCGAACTGCGCACTCCCTGGACCGTGGGGTCGAAGACCTATCCGGCCGGGTCGCTCCTGGTTTCCCGGTTCGACGACTACATGAAGGGGAAGCGCGCGCTGACCCCGCTGTTCGAGCCGACGGACCGCACCTCGCTCGCGGGCGCCTCCTGGACGCGCAACCACCTCATCCTGAACGTCCTCGAGGACGTCAAGAACCGCCTCACGGTCCTCACCCCGTCGCGGGGGGAGTGGACGAGCCGCCCCCTGGCGGGGGCGCCCGGCTTCGCCACGGTGTCGGCCGGAGGGGTCGACCCGGACGAGAGCGACGACTTTCTCATGACGACCAGCGGGTATCTCACCCCCACGACCCTCCTGTACGGAACGATCGGCCGCGCGCCGGAAAAGCTGAAGGAGCTCCCCGCCTTCTTCGACGCCTCGGGGCTGGAGGTCAGCCAGCATTTCGCCGTCAGCCGGGACGGCACCCGGATCCCCTACTTCCAGGTGGCCCGCAAGGGGATCGCGCTCGACGGCCGGCGCCCCACCCTCCTCTATGGCTACGGCGGGTTCGAGATCTCCATGACCCCGGACTACAACCCGAGGGTCGGGCTGGCGTGGCTCCAGCGCGGTGGGGTCTACGTCGTGGCCAATATCCGCGGCGGGGGCGAATACGGCCCCCGGTGGCACCAGGCCGCGCTCAAGGAGAAGCGCCTCAGGGCTTACGAGGACTTCGCCGCGGTGGCCGAGGACCTTTTCGCGCGCAAGCTGACCTCCCCCGACCGGCTCGGCGCCATGGGGGGGAGCAACGGCGGCCTGCTGATGGGGAACATGATCACCCTCTACCCCCGCCTCTTCGGCGCCATCGTCTGCCAGGTCCCGCTGCTCGACATGAAGCGCTATTCGAAGCTGCTGGCGGGGGCCTCCTGGATGGCCGAATACGGCGACCCCGACAAGCCCGGGGAGTGGGACTTCATCAGAATGTTTTCCCCCTACCACAACGTGAAGCCGGACGGGAAATACCCCCCGGTGCTCTTCACCACCTCCACGAAGGACGATCGGGTGCACCCCGGGCACGCGCGCAAGATGATGGCAAAGATGAGGGATATGGGGTTCGACGTCCGCTATTACGAGAATATCGAGGGGGGGCACGGCGGCGCGGCCGACAACGCCCAGGCGGCGCATATGAACGCGCTGGCCTACACCTTCCTCTGGCAGGAGCTGCAATAGGGGAGGCGCGGGCCGGGGGCCGGTTTCACACGGCCACGGCCCCCTCGTCCAGGAGGATTTCCAGCGTCCAGCGGGCGCCGTTGCCGACGACGCTCATGCACTTGGCCGGGTCGCTGTGGGCCCCCGCCTGCATGAACGCCTCCCATTCGGCCGGGTCCTTCAGGTTGTAGGATCTCCCGTAGAGAGTCTCCTGGATCCCGGGGCAGAGGAGCGACCCGTAACGGCGGACAAACCGCTCGCAGAGCCTCGACGCCTTTTCGATGGCGCTCTCGAGCGCCTCGTGCCCCCCCGGGATCTCCCGCTCCGCGGAAAGAAGCCCCGCGGGCCGGCCGAAGTACCGGTCGAGCACCATCGTCCCGCCGACCACGGCGCCGCAGGTGCCCGCGGAAAAGCTGGCATGTCCGCCGCAGGAAGAGGAGGCGACCCTCACCACGGCCTCTTCGAAGTCGAGGATTTCGTGAAGCGCGGCCACCGTGCACTGCGAGCAGCTCCCCGACCGCGCCTCGAACGCGACCCCGAGCGCGTACGCTTTCCCCAGCAGCTCCTCCCTGGACAGCCTGCGGTATTTTTCCGAAACGCGCACGCGTCCTCCTTTCATCGAAAACCAAGCCCCCGGCAGGTTCCCCCAAAGGAGCGCCCCGCGCAAGTAAAATCGGGGCGGCCTCCGGCGGGGACGCTCGCACCCGGGCATATTCCGCGATTATTTGGGTTTTGGGATCCCTTTGAGGTACATTTTCCTCTTTCGCCGCTGCAGCCGGCCATAGCCGAAAGGGAACAAGATGAAGAGGCGCCTGACCGTCGTGACCGCCCTGTTACTGTATGCCGCCCTCGCCCAAGGAGGCCCGGGGCCGGACCCCCTCCGCCTGGAGGCGCCCGAGGACCTCGGGCCCGTCATCGGCGAGGTCGTGGAGCTGTTTTCCCGGGAGTCCGGGCTCCGGGTCGAAACGGTCCTCCGCGCCGAATCGGCGCCAGGCCCCTCCCGCGCGCCGGGAGGGCTGGTCCTTGCGTCCGGCGGCGACGCCGTGCGCGCCCTCCTGTACCGCGACCTGGTCCTGGCGGTCCCCGCGGGTAACCCGAAGCTGGTCTTCGCCCTCGGCGACCTCGCCCGCCCCGGCACGAGGATCGCCATTGCAGGTTCCGGGGCGGGCGAACTGGGCGCGGCGACCCGGGAACTGCTCGCGAAGGAGGACCCCGACGGCCGGCTGCGAGGAAACATCGTGATGAGGCTGGACGGCACCGTCGCACTGGCGGACGCCCTCGTGCGGGGGGATGCGGATGCCGCGATCGTGTGGGACACGGCGAAAACGCTCCGCCCCGGGAAGATCGGCGAGATCCGGCTGCGCGCCCCCCGCCGGCCCCTGGCGGTCGCCTTCCCCGGCGATGACGGCGGTTCCGCCTCCGCCCGGAAACTGGCCGCCTTCCTCGAGGGCGAGCGGGCACGCGCACTTTTCGCGAGCCACGCCCTCAGCCTCGAGCCGGTGAAGGAGCCCACGGACTCCGATCTCGATTTCTACCGGAATTCCCCCCGTCACAAGTTTCATTATATCTACCAGCTCCTGGCGCGGCAGATCGTCGACGACTACGGCATCACCCGGGGGACCGCACTCGACGTCGGATGCGGCGGGGCCCAGACCCTGATTCACCTGGCGCAGCTCACCGATCTCCAGTGCACGGGGCTGGACATCGACCCGGCCAGGCTCGCGGTGGCCTCGGAGAACGCGATCGCGGCCGGGGTCGGCGATCGCTTCCGTTTCGTCGCCGCGGACGCGCACGCCCTCCCCCTTCCGGACGCCTACGCGGACCTCGTCATCAGCAGGGGGTCGATCCCCTTCTGGCGCGACCGGGCCCGGGTTCTCCGGGAAATCGACCGGGTGCTCAAACCGGGCGGGGTGGCGTTCGTCGGAATCGGCGGCTCGCGCTACCTGACCCACGAATATTTCCTCGGCATCCAGGCGCCCTGGGTGCTGGCCGACCGGAGGGAGTGGCTCGACATCCCCGACGTCGAGAACCTTGGCGAAACCATGGCCGCCACCGGGATCCCGTCCGCCCGCTACCGCATCCTCCGCGAGGGCGGATACTGGGTGGAAATCCGGAAATAGTCGTATAATGGTCGTCAGCACGAAAGCCTCGATTGCGGTACCGTTCCATCCAAAACCGGGGGGGGCGTATATGAACACCACGCGTACGTTTTTCCTTATGTTTCTGCTGACGGTCCTTTTTGTCGTCATCGGGGGGGCGCTGGGGGGAAGAAGCGGGGCCCTGCTGGCCCTCGTCGTCGCCGCGGGGATGAATTTCTTCTCCTACTGGTTCAGCGACAAGCTGATCCTGAAGCGCTACTCGGCCGGCCGGGTCGGGCCGGAGAGCCGCCTCCACCGCATCGTCGCGGACCTGTCGCAAAAGGCCGGGCTGCCCATGCCGCAGGTCTACGTCATTCCCGAGGCCAACCCCAACGCCTTTGCGACCGGCCGCAACCCCGCCCACGCGGCGGTCGCGGCCACCGAGGGGATCCTGGGGATCCTGGACGACGACGAGCTGGCCGCCGTCATGGCGCACGAGCTGGCGCACGTGAAGCACCGGGACATCCTCACCGGGACCATCGCCGCCACCTTCGCGGGCGCCATCGCCATGCTCGGGCAGTTCGCGCGCTTCGGGGTAGGGAGTTCGGACCGGAGGAACAACCCCCTGGGGTCGCTCCTGGTAGTGGTCGGCGCGCCCCTGGGCGCCATGCTGATCCGCATGGCGGTATCACGGGTGAGGGAATATGCCGCGGACGAAGGGGGGGCGGAGATCAGCGGCAAGCCGCGGGCGCTGGCATCGGCGCTCGCCAAGCTCCATCAGGGGGTCCAGGTCCGCCCCCTGACGCACGGCAACCCCGCGCACTCCCACATGTTCATCATGAACCCCTTCTTCGGGGGGCTGCAGAAGCTCTTTTCCACCCACCCCCCCGTGGAGGAGCGGATCCGGCGCCTGCGCCTGCTCGCGGGAGCGTAACCGGGGAACGATCCGGGCGGACCGGGGCGTTGTCCGCCCGGATCGGGGAAAGCGGCTTATTCCTGGCCGAGCCCCCAGCTCTTGAACATGTCCTTGTAGAACTGCGGCTGCTCGAAGTCGGGCTGCATCGACATGTACTGGTCCCGGTGGGAGTAGAGCCGGCCGCCCGGCTTCAGGCTGGCCATGAGCGGCGCCACCTTCTCCCTCGGCGCGGCGAAGATGACCTCCTCCTCGGCCGTCAGGGCCCGCTGGTACTCTCCCGGGTCGGGGAGCACCACGCAGTATTTGCCCGTCACCATGGGATCGACGACCGCGTGCCCGCAGGAGGGGAGAAACAGGTGGGTATCGACCTCCGCCGAACCCGCCATCATCATCGGCAGGAGCAGCCCCCGCAGCTGTGCGGGATTGAGATAGACCATCACCACGTCGGGGACGAAGGACGCGCTCCTGAGGGGCGCGGTGAGCACGCCGACATACCGGCCGGTCTCGAAGCTCCGGTACGATTCCATCCAGGCCCCCTGGGACTTGGGTTGCGGCACCATCCCGTAGGCCATGAGGGCCGTCGGGCACCAGTGGTCTTCCTTGAGCATGGCCACCGTCTTCCCCTCCCGCCGCGACATCCCGAAGGCCTGGCACTGGGCGAGGTGAATCTTCCCGTCCCGGCTGGGGCGGAACGCTCCCTGGGGGATGTCGGCCTCTTTTTCCAGCATCTTGACGGCGATGGGGGACGTGCGGAGCAGGAGCGCCGTTTCCAGCTCCTCCCCGTACCGGTTGAACTCGCCGAGCCCGGGCGCCGCCTTTCCGGCCGCCGGCGCCTTCCTCGCCGGGGGCTGGACGGCGGCCACCGCCGTGCCGGACACACCCAGGGCCACGGCCCCCAATCCCAGTTCCAGAGCTTCCCTTCTCGTATACCTGTTTTTCACGCTGTTCCCTCCTATGCCCCCAATTATAGGCCAGCGGTGCCGGGGAATGCAAAATCGTTCCCGGCACGCGGGACACAAAAAAATGCCCGGGGCGCACATTCCCGCCGCCCCGGGCATTCCGGTTTTCCCCCTGCCCCGCCCGTACCCCTATTGCGGATGCACGGTGTCGATCTCGGCCTCCGAGACGTCGAAGACCTGGGCGCCGGGGCCGAACGGCTCCTCCAGGAAAAACTCCGGCAGCCGGTCGTCCTTTTCGGTGAACCCGGCGGCCTTGTTGAACCGGCGCTCGATATCGAGCACCGATCGGCCGAGTTCGAGGACGTACCCGTCGCCGAGTTCCTCCCCGAGGAGGGCGGAGACACTGGCGGCGAGTTTTTTATCGAGTCCCGGGGTCTCCCTCATCGTCATCCCGATCATCATGCAGATGCCGAGGGTGTCGATGGCGGCCATCCATTCCTGCATGAAACGGGAGCGGCGCGCCTGCTCGGTGGGCTGGACCGGGCTGTACTCCGGGTCCCAGGGACCGGGGAGAACGATCCCCGCGGTATGGTCGGCCCCCTGGGGGGAGGTGGCGAAGGTCACCCCGGTCCCTTTCAGGATCCTGGGGTCGTAGGCCGACAGCCCCTGCCCCTTGACGTGAGGCACTCTCCGCACCCCGAGCATTTCGCCCGTCACCTTGACCCCGCACCCTATGATCCTGCTGTTTTCCTCGCCCCGGGCGATCCCCTCGATCAGCCGGATCGCCGCCGCACCGTCACCCCAGGGGAGCAGCCCCCCTTCCATCGCCACCGCCAGGGCGCTGCCAGCGTCCATGGTGTCGATCCCGACGTCGTTACAGGCCCGGTTGAGGCGGGCGACGGTGTCGAAATCGTCGATCAGGCAGTTCGGGCCGAGCAGGGCGATCGATTCATACTCGATCCCGGAGGAGATCAGCTCCCCTTTCTCGTCGGTGTAGACGTTGGAGCAGCTGACGATGCAGCCGTTCATGCAGTGGTGCGTCATCGTCCCGTTCGGCCTGCCCTGGACGATCTCCTCCATCCGCTCGGCCGACAGGTTTTCCGCCTTCTCCCACTGCCCCTGGGAGAAGTTCCTGGTGGGGAGGGCGCCCGCGGTCTGGGTGTTCATGAAGATCACCGGGGTCCCGAAGCGCCGCTGCAGTTGCACGAAGGGATTCGCCAGGATCTCCCTGGAGAGGGCCCCCACGTTCGCCTTCAGCCCGGCCTTGTCCTTGATCTCGACCTGGTTCGATCCCGTGTCGTCCACGACCACGGTCTTCAGCTTCTTCGAACCCATGACGGCGCCCAGCCCGCCGCGGGCCGCTATCCGGATGTGGAAATCGGGGGTCGTGAACTGGATGGAGGCGGCCAGCAGCTGCTGGTCCCCCGCCGGTCCGGTGCAGGCGACCGAGACCTTGTCCCCGTATTCGCTCTTGAGTTTTTCGACGATGGCGTAGCAGCCCAGACCCATGTAGGCCGCGCCGGAGGAGAAGCTCACGCCGTCGGCCGTGATCTTGACCGAGACGGGCTCCCGGGCCTGCCCCTCGAAGATGACGGCCTTCAGCCCCAGCCGGGCCAGCTTCTGGGCCATGGAACCGCCGGTGTTCGCCTCCTTGACGCCCCCCGTCATCGGGCTCTTGGCGCCGACGGAGAGCCTGCCGCTGCACGGGAAGGGGGTACCCGCCAGAATTCCCGGGGCCCAGATCAGCTTGTTTTCGGGGCCCAGGGGATCGCAGGTTGCGGGAACCTCGTGCTGCAGGATGCAGGCGGAGAGCCCCCGGCCGCCCAGGTTGCGGTAGGCTTCGGGCACCTCTTCGGTGGCCGAGGCGTGCGTCGACAGGTTGATTCTCAGTATCTTAGCCATTGGATTTTCCTCGCGCTGAGTGCGACTCAGAACAGTGTATTAAAGGGTGACGGTTCGCTCCTTCCCGTAATGAGACCCTCCGCCCCGGCCTGCGACCGGACTCGGGACGGATGGATTCTACATCAATATAGTCGGAATGCGCGTCTTTTGCCAGCGAACAAAAAGGGCGGAGGCCAAGGCTAACGCTTCAGGAAGAAGTTCCAGGACCGCTTCGGTTTGTCTCCCCCCCCCGGGGCGGTTTCGGTCCAGAGCGCCCGGGAGATCCGGTGAATTTCCCGGGCGATCTTCGACCTGGGGTTGGACAGCACGAGCGGGGTCCCCATGTTGATGGACCCGACCACCACCTCGTAGTCGCTCAGGATCGACCCGAAAACCGGTTCTTCGAGAAACTCCTCCACCTGGGCCAGCCCGAGATCGACCCTTTTGCTCCACCGGTTGACGACGACCCGGACCTTCGAGCGCGGGTAGCCCACCCGGTCGAAAATCTGCAGCGACCGCCTGGCGCTGCGGATGGCGGCCAGGTCGAGCGACAGCACGAGCACGATTTCGTCGGCCTGGTCCAGCGCCGTGAGGGTTATGGGGTCGAAGGTGTGCTGCGGGTCGAGGACCACGTGGTCGTAGGACTCCGTCAGCCGCTCGAGCGCCTCCAGGACATGCTCCGGCCGGATCTTCTCTACGGGGTCCACCTCCCTGGGCGCGGCCAGCAGATGCAGGCCGTCCGAATGGGGGGTGACGAAGGCGGCCACGACGCGCTCGTCGATGCGGCCGTGCCGCTCCACCAGATCGGCGATCGAATGCTTGGGGTTCAGCCCGAGAAAGAGCGGCAGATCCCCCGCCTCCAGGTTGAGGTCGACCAGCACCGTGCGCGCGGGGGCGGAAGCGGCGAGGTTGGCGGCTATGAAGGAGGCGCCGCACCCCCCCTTGCTCGAAAACACCGCCGTCATGCGCCCCCGCTGCTTCGTTTCCTCCCGCCCCTGACGGTAGTCGCAGATCCGGTCGATCACCGTCCTGAGCTCGTCCGGGTCCACGGGCAGCCTGAGGAATTCCTTCGCCCCCGAGCGCAGGCTCTGGAGGATCAGGTCCGCCGAGGTCTCCCGGGCCGCGGAGATGACGGCCGTGCCCGGGCACTCGGCCGTCAGGCGCCGGATCAGCCCGATGGCCTGTTCGGCGTTCCGGCCCAGGTTGATGATGGCGGCCGAGGGCTTGTGCCGCGACACCTCTTCAAACACCTGTTCGACGTCGTTGCCCCCGGAGAGGATCCGCGCCCGCGGGTCGGAGGCCATGGCCGCGCGGATGTCGTTGAAGTTTTCGAGATCGGTGCTCAGTACCACCAGGGTGACGGGTTGGGCTGTCATGGACCTCCCTCGATAATGGGGCCGACCGCAACGAAAGGAATACCTGCACCATGTTAACCCCAAAGCCCGCTTCCGCCAAAGCCCGATCGCGGGCGGGACGCGTCAGCGCGGGACCGGGTCGTTGCGCGCCGCGTCGATGGTGAACAGGACGCGCCCCGCCCCGTGTCGCCAGAAGCCCGCCTCCCCGGGCCGCGCGCGGCGTGCCGCCACTTTCCCGTCCGCGGGCCCGCTCGGCAGGGCGAAGACCGCCCCCACCTCGAAATGGGTCGGATCCACCACCCGGTAGTGGTAGGGCTCCGCCGTCACGCGGTCCGTCTTCTGGTCGACATAGGTCCCCGGATTCCCATCGAGGTCATGGAGCGAGGGGGGGAGAACTCCTTCGTTGCGGTAGTACCTTTCGACCCTTTCGCTGATCCGGCCGAGGTCCTCCGCGCGCCGGGCGTCCTGGGCCAGCAACCGCGCCTCCATGGGACTCCCCGCATACCAGAACCCGAGGCCGAGGGCCGCCAGGACCACCAGGATCATGGCCCCGAAGCCCGCCCGGGCGCCCGGCGAGAGCCTCAGTTCCGACGGGGGGGCGGCCTGGTCCCCGCCGAGGTTCCGGATGAAGTAGACGAATGCGGCACCCGCCATCATCGCGACCACCAGGACCTTGAGGCCGAACCGGGGCGTGACCTCCCCCTCCAGCAGCCGCACCACCAGGGTGATGAGGTCGGCGATGACGGCGATCGAGGCGATGAACAGGGTCAGGTAGGTGAGCCAGCGGCGGACCGGGGATATGCGCTGCCCGGGATTGCGCACCCCTTCGCGGGCCACGACGCGGCTCATGAACAGGAAAAGGGGGAAGGAGACGATGGTCGAGGCGATCCCGTACCGGAGCGAGACGATGGTCCCGTAGGTGAGGTCGCCCGGCTGCGGCAGCGCGAGATGGATCAGGTCGAACAGGACGGAGGCCAGGGCGAAAGCGGCCGTGTACAGGGAGGCGAAGAGCATCAGAAAAAGAAAAGCCTCCCGGGCGGAACCCGAAACCCGCTTGCGCGGTACCGGCAGCGGCAGATCGCTTTCCACGAAGCCGTCGAGCGCGCTCTCAATCTCCTTCGCGGACCACCCCCCCTGCTCGAGCGCCCGGACGATATCGGCGCGCGCGATGCCGCGCCCGAGCGCGGCATGGACAAACTCCGTAACCGAAGAACCCATGGTGCACCTCCCTGCTCCCCTTCAATGCATTTTGCGTTCCAGATCCGGGAAAATTTAAATGACTGGAATCAGTGGTTTTGGAATAATACCGCATCGATCCCTGGTCCTAACCTGTACATTTTATGACCATTTGATGTACATAGCACGCAGGGTGGTGCGGGCCGATCCAGGGGGCGGGACCCGGCGGAGGGCTGTTTAAGCGCTTGCTTTTCCAAAACCTGTAGTAAAATAACGGTTTTGACAAACAGGGGAAAAACCAGGTGCCCCCGGAAAGGTGTGCGAGTATGCGCGAACCTCTGGCTATCGTATCCAATCCCGATGTCGTCATTGAAGAAACGGCGCCCGCCGCCCGGACCGTCGTGCGCGCCTCCGCCCACGAGGTCCGGGAGACCGCCGTCCGGGCGGCCCGGACCCTCGCATCCAAACAGTACGAGGAAGGGTATTGGGTGGGGGACCTGACGGCCGACTCCACCCTGCAGTCGGATTACATCCTGCTGCAGATGTGGCTCCACCCGGCCGATGCGGACGGCTCCTGGAACCCTCCCACCCTGACCAGGGTCCGCAAGGCCGCGCGCGCCATCCTGGACGCCCAGCGCCCGGACGGCGGCTGGAACACCTACGAACCCGGGCCGTCGGAGATCAACGCCACCGTGCGCGCCTACAGCATGCTCAAGATGACGGGGATGTCGCCCGAAGACCCGCGCATGAAGCGGGCGCGGGAACTCGTCCTCAAGCTGGGGGGGCTCCAGGCCTGCAACAGCTACACGAAGATCAACTACAGCTTCTTCGACCTCTTCCCCCGGAAATACTGTCCCACGATCCCTCCCGAGATCCTGATCCTCCCGGGCAACCTCCTGTACGAGATGTCCTCATGGACCCGGACCATCATCGTCCCCCTGTCCATCATCCAGGCCATCGGCAAGACCCGGCCGACGCCGGGGGGGATGCGGATCGACGAACTGATGCACCCGCACCGCAAGCTCGCGCTCCATCGCCGGGACCGGATCGGCAACATCTTCATCAAGGCCGACACCCTGTTCAAGCGCTGGGAGCGCCAGAGCGTCCAGAAGATCCGCGGGCGCGCGCTGCGGGAAGCGGAGCACTGGATGCTCGACCGTTTGCAGTTCAGCGACGGCCTGGGGGCCATCTACCCGGCGATGATGTACGCCATCATGGCCATGGACTCGCTCGGCTACGAGCGCGACCACCCCGATCTCGTGCAGGCGATCGGGCAGTTCGACGGCCTGATGCTGGAGGGGGAGGAAAGCCTGATCTTCCAGCCCTGTAAATCGCCGGTCTGGGACACGGCCATCGCCGCCTTCGCCCTGGGGGAACTCGGCGAAGCGGACCCCGCCCGGATGACGGCGGCCGCCGACTGGCTGCTCGACCGGGAAATCCGGCGCAAGGGGGACTGGGCGGCCAAGCGCCCCGGTCTGACCCCGTCCGGGTGGGTTTTCGAGTTCGCCAACGAGTTCTACCCCGACATGGACGACACGGCCATGGTCCTGCTGGCGCTGCTGCACGCCCGGGCGAGCGACCCCCAGCGGCAGGCGCGCGCCGAGCGCCGCGCCGTCCGCTGGCTGCTGGGGATGCAGAGCAGCGACGGCGGCTGGGCCGCCTTCGACGTCGACAACAACTGGGAGATCTTCAACAGCATCCCCTTCGCCGACCACAACGCCATGCTCGACCCGACCTGCCCCGACATCACGGGGCGCGCGCTGGAGTCGCTCTGCCGCCGCGGTTTCAAGTACACCGACTCCCCTGTCGCCCGGGGGATCGACTTCCTGCTCCGGCACCAGGAAATCAACGGGAGCTGGTTCGGCCGCTGGGGGGTCAACTACGTCTACGGCACCTTCCTGGCCATCCGCGGCCTCGCCGCCACGGGCGCCCCCCACGCGAAAACGGCCATCGCGCTCGCCGCGCGCTGGCTCCGGGAGGTTCAGAACCCGGACGGGGGGTGGGGCGAAAGCTGCCTCGGCTACCACACCCGGCGTTTCGAGCCCGCCGAGAGCACCCCCACGCAGACCGCCTGGGCCGTCCTGGGGCTGATCGCCGCCGGGGAAGTCTACTGCTCGGCGGTCCAGAAGGGGATCCGCTGGCTCCAGGAGCGCCAGCGCCCCGACGGTTCCTGGGACGAGTCGGTCACCACCGGGACCGGTTTCCCGCAGGTCTTCTACATCCATTACCATCTCTACCGGGACTACTTCCCCATCCTGGCGCTGGGGACCTACGCCAGACGCGCCGAAGCCCAGCCGGCCGGGGACAGGGTCCAGTAACCCCCGAAATACTTGAAGCCCGGCCCGCCCCCTTTGCGCTATGATGGCGCGGGGGCCGGGAGCCGGCCCGGGAACATTCCTTTCGAGCGAGGTACCCGCCATGCCGATGTCACGCCGCCGTTTCTGCACGCAGTCGATGGCCGTCCTGTCTCTGGCCGCCCTCTCGAAAAAACGCGCACTGGCCGAGGCGCTCGGCTCCACCGGCCTCGGGGACCTCTACCGGGGGGACTTTCTGATCGGGACCGCCGTCAGCAACCGCACCCTCGAGACCCAGGACCGCGGCATGCTGGACCTCGTCGCGCGCGAGTTCAGCGCGGTCACGGCCGAAAACTGCATGAAGTGGGGGCAGGTGCACCCCGAGGCCGGGCGCTGGGAGTGGGAGCTCCCCGACCGGCTGGTCCGCTTCGCGTCCGGGCACGGGATGTACATCCTCGGGCACACCCTCGTGTGGCATTCGCAGACGTCGCGCGACCTTTTCCAGGCGCCCTCCGGCGGGGGACGGATCTCGCGCGACGACCTGCTCCGGAAAATGGAAGAGCACATCCGCACCCTGGTCGGGCGCTACAAAGGGAAAGTCGCCGCCTGGGACGTGGTCAACGAGGCGGTCGACGAGGACAAGGGGTGGCGCCGGAGCCCCTGGCTGGAGATCCTGGGCCCGGAGTTCCTGGAGCGGGGGTTTCACTGGGCGCACGAGGTCGACCCCGCGGCGCGCCTCCTCTACAACGACTACAACATGCACAACCCCGGGAAGGCGAAGTTCGTGGCGGAGTTCGTCCGCGACTTCAAGAAACGCGGGGTGCCGATCCACGGCGTGGGGATGCAGGCCCACGTGATGCTCGACTCCCCCTCGATCGCGGAACTCGAGGCCAGCATCCGCCTCTTCGCCGAGGCGGGCGTGCAGGTACATATCACCGAGCTGGACGTGGACGTCCTGCCGGGGAGGGAGGGGTCCGCCACCTCCGAGATCTCCACCCGGGTCGGGTACTCGGCCGAACTCAACCCCTGGCCCGACGGCCTCCCCGCGGAGATGGAGCGGCGCCTGGCCCGGCGCTACGAGGAGCTGTTCCGCCTCTTCCTGAAGTACCGGGACCGGATCGACCGCGTCACCACCTGGGGGACAAGCGACGACGAGACGTGGAAGAACAACTTCCCGGTCCCCGGCCGCACCAACTACCCGCTCCTGTTCGACCGGAAGAAGCAGCCGAAGGGGGCTTATCGCGCCGTGGCCGCGCTGAAGAAGTCCGGCTAGAACTGCCGGACCCGGTAGCCCTCCTTCTCGAGCAGGCGCACGATGCCGCGGTCGCCGACGAAATGGGCGGCGCCCACGACGACGAAGCAGCTTCTGCCGGCCGACAGGTGCTCCTTGATCTTCTCCGTCATCGTGACGTTGCGTTCAAAAAGGATCTTTTCCAGGATCGGGGCGACCCTGGGCTCCTCCCTGAGGCTCTCCCCGATCATCGCCTCGTCCATCCCGTCGGCGTCCCCCGCCTTCCAGAGCTTCACGATCTCGTCGATCTGTTCCCCCACCCGCTCCAGGTCCCGGATGGTGTACATCAGCAGCAGGCTGGCGTCGGGGAGGCCAAGCAGCATGTCCAGCTGCTCCCTGACCGTTTCCAGTTCGAGAATCGGCTTGGAGTCCCCCGCCTTCCGGGCGAAGTAGATGTCGATCCCCTGCTGGGGGTCGTACCCCTGCCGCGTGAATTCGAGCGACGAGAGGGTGAGGGTGAGGACCGCGGGTTTCATGCCGAGGAACGCCTCGATGGGGAGACCGGCGCGGCGCGCGTATTCCTCGAGCATGGCGAACACCTCCGGGCTGAGATCGTCCTTGATCGTCCGCTTCCCCGTGTACATCCCTTCGGCCAGGATCTGCCGCGCGAGCCCGGCCTGGTCGATCTCGAGCGGGTTGATCTCGAGCACCAGGTTGGGCGAACGGGCGAAGGCGTCCTCGATCGCCTCGTCGAGCGGGTACATGTCGGCCTTCGCGTAATGGATCGACCCGAACAGGTAGACCGTCGCCTTGTCCGATGTCACCTCCCAGAGGAAGTTCTTCGCCGCCGCGCTCCCGGCCGATGAAGTCCCCAGCAGAACCAGCGCCAGGCAGAAGACCGCCCCCCTGCACCCCCGCCACCCGTTCCTTCGCATGCGCTCCTCCTGACCCGATAGGTTGCCTGCAGCACTGCGGCAAGCTTACACCGAAACCGGGCGCGGGCCCGAAGGAATTGTGGTATACAGGGGGGCATGGCGAAAGATCCGACGCGCGCCTTCATTCACGGCCTGGAAAGCTCCAGCCGGGGAAACAAGGGGCGCTTCTTCAGCGAGCGCTTCCCCGACATGATCGTCGAGGATTTCCCGGGCTCGTTCGAGCAAAGGATGGACAGGCTCGAGCGGCTGCTCGAGGGCCGGGCGCCCCTGATCCTGGTCGGCTCGAGCTACGGCGGGCTGATGGCCGCCGTCTACGCCTGCCGGCACGAGACCCGGGTCGCGCGCCTCGTCCTCCTGGCCCCCGCCCTGCACCTGGAACCGCTCGAACCCTACCGGGACCGGACGCTCCACATGCCCGTGACGATCTTCCACGGCAGGAGCGATGACGTGGTCCCCCTCGATGCCGTCCGCCCCGTAGCCCTCCGCCTCTTCGCGGACCACCGGCTGCACGTCGTCGAGGACGACCACCCCCTGTCCGCCACCTTCGCCACCTTCGACTGGGACGCGTTATTGGGGACGTCCCCCTAGCCCGCATTATTCATGAAGCTCCTGCTGCGTCGGTGCAATCGGGCATGTCTACTGCGTTACGCTTGGTCGGATTCCTCGACGTACCGTCCAGTACGCCTGCGGAATCCTCCCGGATCGCGCCTTGTATCCACGCCCACCTGCGCCGCCTCGCGACGTAGCCTCATGAATAATGCGGGCTAGTTCCCCATTTTATAGAGCTGGAGGTACACATCCTCGCCCAGCCCCCGGGGGGCCGCGCCCGGGGCGTAACCCCGCTCCCGCAACCGCGGGGCCGGCGATTGGCCCTCCCCGCGGTAGACGACATAGCACGCCTCCCCCGTGACCCCCTCCCAGCCGGGCACGGCCGGGATCCCGGGGAGGTGCGACGCTCCGATATAGGCGGGGGTCGCCCCGACATCCCCCACGTAGCGGCAGGAGGGGGCGTAATAGAGGCAGGGCATGATGTCGAAGCCGTGGGCCGCGTACACGGGGCGGGACAGGCGGGAGAGCGCCTCGTAGCGCGGGCGCCCGTCGGCGCGGATCAATCCTTCGACGGACAGGAGCGAAAAAACGAGGCAGGCGAGCATCAGGGGAGGGAAAAAGGCCGGGTGGCGGCGGGCCACACGGGCGGAGCCCGAACAAGCGAGGATGACCGTCAGCGGGACCAGCAGGGACAGGTAGCGGGTGTGGAGGATGGGGGCCGCCAGGGCGGAAAGGGGGTAATACAGGGCCGCGGCGATGGCATAGATCGCCCCGTAGAGGCGCGCACTCCCGCCGGTCTTCCGGGCCTCGACCAGGGCCAGGAGGAGCAGGCCGGCGAACAATGCCGCACTCCCCGCCTGGACCCACTCGAAGCGGACCCCTCCCTCGCCGTGGACGAGCAACCCCCGGTACTGCAGCAACGACCGGAGGGAGTGAAAGGACAGCCAGAAGTCCTCCCGCAAGCTCCGGACCTGGCCGGCCGTGACCTCGAGCCAGGGCGCATAGGCGGCCAGGGTGCCGAGCGAGACCAGGCCCAGCCGGCCCAGTTGCCGCCGGTCGCGGCGGAGGAGCAGCCACCCGGCCAGGGCCAGCCCCTGGCCCGCGACCCATACCCAGCCCAGGTTATGGGTATAGACCAGCAGGATGTGGACCCCCGCGAGAGCGGTCCACCACCCTCCATGGCGCGACAGGGCCGCGCTCATGGCGAGGATGGAGGCCATGACCAGCATCATGAGGAGCGCGTAGGAGCGCAGCTCCACCGAAAAATGGAGAAAGACCGGGTGCAGCGCAAGGAGAGCGAACACCAGGTCGCGCTGCCGGGGGGAGAACCCGTCGTCCGGGACGAGACAGCAATGGGCCCGGAACAGGACGAGGGTCCCGAGCGAGAAAAGGAGCGGCAGCAGGCGCAGGGCCACCGCCCCCTCCCCGGCCGCCTTGCGCCACCCGGCAAGCAGCAGGTAGAAGAGGGGCGGGGCGAAATCGGCGGCGGCGACGGCGATGACGTCCCCGAACGACCGGCGTGCGAGCAGGGCGGAGAACGCCTCGTCGCGCCACAGGGGCCTCCCGGCCGCGATGGCCAGCCCGCAGGCCGCGAACAGCGCCAGGACCGCGTACAGGGCGGGGTCCCGAAAGAGGCGCTTCTGTGCCCGGCTAGACATCGATGATGTTCCACGACTCGGGGTAGTAGCCGCCGATCGGGACCTCCAGGTGCATGAAATAGCGGCCGGGAGCGTACACCCGCTGCCCCGGCCTCCGCCCGAGCCACGCCCCCCACCAGCTGAAGGTGCTGTTGGCCGTGATGTGATGCCGGCAGCGTCCCATGAGCCTCAGGTCCTCGTAGTTCCTCTCGTCGCCGTTGCCGTCGACATAGGTGGTGTCGCCGCCCGGGCGCACGTTTTCCCTGGCCCATTCCGGGTCGTCCGAGAAGACGAAGAATCGGGGATCGGGCACGGCCCGGGCCAGGTCGTCGATCGCCCGGGCGTAATAATCCGGCGGCAGGACCCCGTGCTGCGGGGAATACCCGTAGGCGTTGTCCCCGTGCCGGATATGAACGCAGACCGATTCCGCCGCATCGATCCGCTCCAGCATCCGCCGGTTGTAGTCGTCGGGAGCCTCCCCGAGGACCAGTTCCTCGCGCAGGATGGACTCGCTGGCGGCGAAATACCTCTCCAGCTGCCAGTAGCCGTCCAGGTAGTACACTCCCCGGGGCCTTCGCTCCAGGACGCGCGGATAGTGGACATGCGCCTGCCGGAAAGACCTGTAGACATAGGTGTGACCGTACACGAATCCCAGGCCTCCCGCGCGGCGCAGGACGCGCGAGAGGAGGTCCGGCCGGTAATATCTCCGGAAGGGCGCCGTCTCGTCAGGCCCGGCGATCCCCGCCCGGATATTGAAATGCTGCAGGCAATAGACCCGGATCCCCTTCCGCGGGTCGGGACCGGCCGCCCGGTATTCGCTGGTGTCCAGCAGGAGCGGCCTGTCATGGATGATGGAGAGGTGGCGCCCCAGCGCGTACTGAAAGAGCTGGTTGCCCAGCCCGCCGCGCAGGCGCACCAGAATCAGGCCCCGCCCCCCCCTTCGACCTGCTGCCGTATCCATGCGTACAGACTCCTGAGACCGTCGACCAGGGGGGCCGAAGGCGCCCAGCCCAGCCTTGCCCTGATGAGGGTGTTGTCCGAATTCCTGCCGCGCACCCCGAGGGGGCCCTCGACATGGCGGAGAGACAACCGCTTGCCCGATATGCCGATCACCATTTCCGCCAGCTCGTCGATGCTGACCATCTCCTCGGAACCGATGTTGACCGGCCCCGTCAGCCCGGAGTCCATGAGCCTCCGGACCCCTTCCAGGCACTCGTCGATATGCAGGAAGGACCGGGTCTGGCGACCGTCCCCCCAGATCTCGACCGCCCCGCCGTCCCCGGCTTCGGCCACCTTGCGGCAGATGGCCGCGGGCGCCTTTTCCCTGCCGCCGGTCCACGCCCCCTCGGGCCCGAAGATGTTGTGGAAACGGGCGATCCTGACCTGCAGGCCGTGATTGCGCCGGAAGGCCAGATAGAGCCGCTCGCTGAAGAGCTTCTCCCAGCCGTACTCGCTGTCGGGATCGGCGGGATAGGCCGAATCCTCGCGGCAGAGGGGGCTGGAGGGGTCCTGCTGGTTATACCCCGGGTAGACGCAGGCCGAGGAGGAATAGAACACCTTCCCGGCCCCCGCCTCCAGGCAGCGGCGGAGCACGTTCAGGTTGATGGCGGCCGAATGGCTCATGATATCCGCGTCATGCGCGCCGGAGAACACATAGCCGGCGCCCCCCATGTCGGCCGCGAGTTGATAGACCTCGTCATACGGGCGGTCCAGGATTTCCCGGCACAGCGCCGGGTCGCGGAGATCCCCGATGACGAAATCATCGGCGGGGGTCCGGCGGAACTCCGGGTATTTCAGGTCCACTCCCCGGACCCGGTAGCCCTCCCGCTTCAGCCTTCCGACCAGATGGCCCCCGATGAACCCGCCCGCCCCGCAAACCAGCGCCGTCTTCATGATCCCCGCCTTATAACACAAAAACGGGAAACGTGTAGGCCGTCCCCCCTTTTTTTGCTACATTCACGCTCTATGGAAAAGAGCGGGAAGGCGCCTGGACCGGAGGGACGGGAGGAGGGAGGCGCCGGGAAGGCTCCGGGGGCCGGCCGGCCCCGCTCCTTTTTCCTCTCCTCTCTCCCCTTTTTCATCCTGGCCCACGCCACGCACCACCTGCTGACGGCGCTGCCGCAGCCGATGCAACCCTTCATCCAGGACGAATTCCGGCTGAGCAAGGCGCAGCTGGGCGGGGTGGCCGCGGCGTTTTCGCTCTCGAGCGGCGCCTCGCAGCTCCCGGCCGGGTGGCTGGCCGACCGCATCGGCCCCACCTGGCTCATCACCATCGGCGTGCTGGGGGTCGGCCTGGGGGGCCTGCTCGTCGGCGTGTCCCGCACCTACCTGATGCTGCTTGCGGCCCTCGTCTTCATGGGACTCGCCGCCGGCGGCTACCACCCGGCCTCCACCCCGCTGATTTCGCTCTCCGTCCCCCCCCACCAGCGCGGCCGGGCCCTGGGGCTGCACCTGATCGGCGGCAACTCCAGCTTCTTCCTCGCCCCCCTCATCGCCGGGGGGATCGCGGCGGCCTGGGGCTGGCGCGCCAGCTTCGTCACCCTGGCCGTCCCCACGGTGGTCCTGGGGCTGGCCTTCTTCCTCTACCTGAGAAAGCGGTACGGGCGGGCGCATGTCGAGGCGATGAAGCGGAGGCAAATGGAGGAGCGTCCGCCGCAGCCGGGGTACCGGCGGCGGCTGGCCGCCTTCCTGACCATGATGGTGATCGGCGGGGGCGCGGGAGCCACCGTCAACTCCTTCCTCCCGGTCTACATCAAGGAGGTGCTGGGCGCCTCCAACGAGGTCTCGGCGATGTCGCTGTCCATCATCTTCTCATCGGGGATGTGGGCGGGCCCGCTGGGGGGATGGCTGGCCGACCGCATCGGCTGCACCCGGGTCGTCATCGCCACGGGGATCCTGGGGGGGCTGGTGATCTTCGCCCTGCGGGCGGTCTCGCTCGGCTGGGGACTCTGGATCGTGCTCTGGGTGATGGGGGTGATCCAGGCGATGCGGTTCCCGGTCACCGAGATGTTCATCATGAACCAGTCCCCGGCCGCCCACCGCTCCACCCTGTACGGGGTCTACTATTCGACCATGCAGTACACCGGCGCCATCTTCGCCCCGGTCATGGGGGCCCTCATCGACCGCTTCGGGTACGCGGCCATGTTCCACTTCGCCGCCTGGGCCGTCACCCTCGTCGCCGTCGTCACCGCCCTCTTCATCCGGGACGCGAAGGACTGAGGGCGCGGAAGGTCCCCGCTTACCGGTCGTGGACGGAGAGGGCCTTCTTGCGCAGGCGGATCGTCTTCGGCGTGATCTCGACCAGTTCGTCGTCGTTGATGAACTCGAGGGCCTGCTCGAGCGAAAGGTCGCGGAAGGGGATCAGCCGGATCGCCTCGTCGGCCGTCGACGCGCGCATGTTGGTCAGCTTCTTCTCCTTGGTCACATTGACGTCCAGGTCGACCGTGCGGGCGTTCTCCCCGATGATCATCCCCTCGTACACCTCCGTCCCGGGGCGCACGAACAGTTCCCCCCGCTCCTGCAGGTTGTACAGGGCGTAGCTGGTGGCCTTCCCCGCCCGGTCCGCCACCAGCGCCCCGTTGAGCCGGTTGGCGATCTCCCCCATCCAGGGCCCCCAGCGGAGGAACATGGAGTTGAGCAGGCCGGTCCCCTTGGTGTCGGTCAGAAACTCCGAGCGGAAGCCGATCAGCCCGCGCGAGGGGACCTCGAAATCGATCCGCACGCGGCCGGCGCCGTGGTCCACGATCTTGGACAGCTTCCCCTTGCGCCGCCCGAGGGCCTCGGTGACCACGCCGATGAAATTCTCCGGGCAGTCGATGACCACCAGCTCGATCGGCTCCATGAGGACCCCGTCGATGGTGCGGGTGATCACCTGGGGCTTGGACACCTGCAGTTCGTACTCCTCGCGCCGCATCATCTCGATCAGGATGGCCAGCTGCAGTTCCCCCCGCCCGGAAACCCTGAAGCTGTCCACCACGTCCGTTTCGGAAACCCGGATGGCGACGTTCCCCAGCGTCTCCTTCTCCAGGCGGGCCCGGATATGGCGCGAGGTCACGAATTTCCCGTCCCGTCCCGACAGGGGGGAGGTGTTGGCGTGAAAGACCATGGAAATGGTCGGCTCGTCCACGTGGATGGGGGGGAGCGGGACGGGGTCTTCGGCGTCGGCGACCGTTTCGCCGATATAGATCCCCTCGATCCCGGCCAGGGCGATGATGTCCCCGGCGGAGGCGGACTCGACCGCCTGCTGCTTCAGCCCGTCGAAGGTGAAGAGCTTGGTGATGCGGGTCTTCTCGATCGCGCCGTCGAGCTTGCAGACCGAAACGGTGTCCCCGACCGCTATCTTCCCCGAAAAGATCCTGCCGATGGCGATCCGCCCCACGTAGTCGTTGTAGTCGAGCGTCGTCACCAGGACCTGGAGGCGGCCCTCATGGATCGCCCGGGGCGCGGGGATGGACTCGAGGATCTGCTCGAACAGGGGGCGGAGGTCCTCCGAGGGGTCCTCCAGGCTCCGCTTGGCGATGCCGCGCTTGCTGACCGCGTAAAGGATGGGGAAGGCGATCTGCTCCTCCCCCGCGTCGAGGTCGATGAAGAGGTCGTAGATCTCGTTGACCACCTCCTGCGGGCGGGCGTCGGACCGGTCGATCTTGTTGACGACGACAATGGCGGGGAGGTTCTGCTCGAGCGCCTTCCGGAGCACGAACCGCGTCTGCGGCAGCGGCCCCTCCGAGGCGTCCACCAGGAGCATCACCCCGTCCACCATCTTGAGCACCCGTTCGACCTCCCCGCCGAAATCGGAGTGCCCGGGGGTGTCCACGATGTTGATCTTGACCGCCCCGTAGCGGATGGCGGTGTTCTTGGCCATGATCGTGATCCCGCGCTCCCGCTCCAGGTCCATGCTGTCCATGACCCTTTCGGTCAGGCGCTCGTTGTCGCGAAAGGTGCCGCTCTGCCGGAGCATGGCGTCCACCAGGGTGGTCTTCCCGTGGTCGACGTGGGCGATGATGGCGATGTTCCGGATGTCGTCTCTTTTCATTCAATCCTCGTTGTTCCGCTTCATGGAGTATGCAGGATAGTCCCCGGAGGCTCCAACTCCAAGGGCCGCGTGCGGCTCCCCCCCTTTTTTGGCGCCTTTTTTGCCCCCCCGGTGCCGTCCCGGAATTGAAATTGCTTGCCAATCTCACCCTTTCCGGGTACCCGTTCCTATGCTATTTTAATCTGTTGAGGTTATGTCTGACAGAGGGTTGTGGAATCAAGGACGGCACCGGGATTCGAGTCGCGCGGCAGGCAGGATTGCGAAAGGATATCAGCATCCCCGCATCATTTCCTCCGACTATACCTGGAAAATCCTCCCCAGCCAAGAACTGGAGTGAACACATGGACGCACGCGGGCAGGCACCGAACAACAGTACCCCCCTGCTTTCAGAGATTTACGAGGAAAGCGGAGAGAAGATCCAGAACTGCTACCAGTGCCAGAAATGCTCGGCAGGATGCCCCCTCAATTTTGCCATGGATATCCTGCCCAACCAGCTGTTCCGGCACATACAGTACGGCCACCGGGACAAGGTATTGTCTTCTAACACGATATGGCTCTGCGCCTCATGCCACACCTGCAGCACCCGCTGCCCCAACCAGATCGACATCGCCAAGGTGATGGACACCCTGCGCGCCATCGCGCACCGGACGCGCGCGGAGAGCGGAGACAAGAACATTTCCCTGTTTCACAAGTTCTTCCTGAGTCTCACGAAGTACACGGGCCGCACCTGGGAGCCGGGATTTGCATTGTACGAACTGAAAAGCGGAGGCTTGGGCGGATTTATGGGATGGGGACTGAAGGCGTTTCTCAGGGGCAGGATGGGGCTTTTCCCGGGCTTCAAGGGGGGCGCGGCGTTCCGCAACCTTTTTAAAGAGGTGGGGAAAGGAGGGGCGCGATGATGGAATTCTCCTATTTCCCCGGATGTTCGCTCCACGGCACCTCCAAGGAATTTGACGAATCGGTCCGGGGCGTCACGGCGCAGCTGGGGATCAAGCTTCACGAACTGGACGACTGGACCTGCTGCGGCGCCACGAGCGCCCATTCCCTGGACGAACAGCTGGCGATCGAGATGCCGGCCCGGAACCTCGCCATCGCCGAGCGGAGCGACCGCGACCTGCTGGTCCCCTGCGCCAACTGCTACAGCCGCTTCAAGGGGGCGGAGTACGAGGTCAAGGAACATGGCAGGAAGGTCAGCTTCCCCTACGAGGGGAAGGTGACCATCCGGTTCGCCATGGACTACCTGTGCGACAAGCCGGTGGTCGAAGAGGTGAAGAAAAGGATCGTCAAGCCCCTCACGGGGCTCAAGGCCGTATGCTATTACGGGTGCCTCCCGGTGCGCCCCCCCCGCCTGACGGGGATCAAGAATTACGAAAATCCCACCCACATGGACGGGATCGTGAAGACGCTCGGGGCGGAGGCCCTGCAGTGGTCCTACAAGACCGACTGCTGCGGCGCCAGCCTGATGTTCACGCGCCTCGACATCTTCAAGAAACTGACCGGCAGGATTCTGGTCGAGGCCGCGAAGACCGGGGCCGACTGCGTGGTGGCCGGATGCTCCATGTGCCAGATGAACCTGGACACGCGCCAGGAGGACATCGAGAAGGACCTCGGCCGGAAAATCGGCATCCCGGTGCTTTACTACACCGAACTGATGGGGCTGGCCATGGGACACCCGGACACCGGGAAGTGGCTGAAACGGCACTTCATCGATCCCGTCCCGATGCTGAAGGCCAAGGGGTTGGTGCAGTGAGAATTGTGGGACCGGGCGGCCTGCGCGGCCGCTCCCATGAAAAGATTGCGAGGGAAAGCATGGCGGAAAAAGTTGGAGCCGTAATGGTCGTAGGCGGAGGCATCGCCGGGATTCAGTCCTCCCTGGACCTGGCGGAATCGGGATATTACGTCTACATGGTGGAGACGTCCCCCGCCATCGGCGGAACGATGGCGCAGCTCGACAAGACCTTCCCGACCAACGACTGCGCCATGTGCATCGTATCGCCCAAGCTGGTCGAAGCGGGCTGCAACCTGAACATCAAGGTGCTGACCGCAACCGACGTGGAGGCCATTTCGGGCGAGCCGGGGAACTTCTCGGTCCGCATCCGCAAGCGCGCGCGCTTCGTCGACCTGCAGAAGTGCACGGGTTGCGGCGACTGCGCCGCCGTCTGCCCCATCTCCCGGCCCAACGAATTCAACGCCCTGATCGACACCCGCAAGGCCATCTACAAGAGGTACCCCCAGGCGATCCCGAACGCCTTCGCCATCGAAAAGAGGGGCGAGGCCCCCTGCCGCAACGCCTGCCCGATCGAGCAGCGGGCCATGGGCTACGTGGCCCTGATCCGGGAAAGACGGTACGCCGACGCCTACCGCACGATCAAGGAGGACAACCCCTTCCCCTCCGTCTGCGGCCGCGTCTGTAACCACAAGTGCGAAGAGGCCTGCAGCCGCGGGGAAAACGGCGGGCACGAAGCGGTCAACATCATGCACCTCAAACGCTTCGTCACCGACTGGGCGTTCGCCCACCCCGAGGAGGTCGAGAAGGCGTACGCCGCCGGGGTCCAGGTCAAACCCGACACCAGCGGGCTGGGCAGGAAGGTGGCCGTCATCGGCGCAGGCCCGGCCGGCCTGACCACCGCCGCCGACCTGGCCAACCGCAACTACGCCGTCACCGTGTTCGACTCCCTGCCGGCCGCCGGCGGCATGATGCGCGTGGGGATCCCCGAATACCGCATGCCCTACGACCTGGTCCAGCGCGAGGTCGAGGAGATCGTCTCCCGCGGGATCGACCTCAGGCTCAACACCCGCGTCGACGACGCCGCGGCCCTGCTCGGGGAATACGACGCCGTCTTCGTGGCCGTGGGGGCCCACGCGGGCGTCAAGCTGCCGATCCCGGGGAACGACCTGCCCGGCGTTCACATGGCCACCGACTTCCTGCGCGAGGTAAGCCTCAGCGAACCCTCCAGGCGCCCCGATGTCGTCAAGGGAAAGCGCGTGCTGGTGCTCGGCGGCGGCAACGTCGCCATCGACGCCGCCATGTCCTCGGTCCGCCTGGGCGCCGACTGGGTCGGGATGTCGTGCCTCGAGAGCGAGGACCGGATGCCGGCCCACGACTGGGAGGTGCGCGACGCCCGGGACGAGGGGATCGAGGTCCTCGCCGGCCGGACGTTCAAGGAAATCACCGACGAGGCGGGGCGCGTCACCGGCGTCCGCACCGTCGACGTCGACTTCAGGGGATTCGTGGACGGCCGCCCCGATTTCGACGAGATCCCGGGGACCGAGACCGTCATCCCCTGCGACCTCGTCATCTTCGCCGTGGGCCAGAAACCGGACCTGGCCCCGCTCGGGGACAAGATAGAGACGGTGCGCGGCCGCACGATCCAGGCCGACCCGGTCACCATGGCGACCAACGTGCCGGGCATTTTCGCCGGCGGCGACGCCGTCACCGGGACCACCTTCGTCGTGGACGCCATCGACGCGGGCCACAAGGCCGCGCGCGCCATCCACGCCTTCCTCCAGGCCGAACCCACCAAGGCCTGGCCCCCCGTCGTTGAGGTTCCCGAAAGGCTCCCGGAAGCCAAGGTCAGCGACGAGGAAAAGGAGGAGCGGGTCGAGGAGCAGGCGCGGGCGAAGCGGGAGGAGCCCGCGAAACGCCCGGCTGCCGAGCGCAGGCGCGATTTCCTGGAGGTGGAAGCGGCGCTTACGGAGGAGCAGGCGATCGAGGCGGCCAAGCGCTGCCTGGAATGCGGCATCTGCTCCGAGTGCAACCAGTGCGCCTACGTCTGCCGCGCCGGCGCGATCAACCACGACGACCGCGACCAGGTGGAGGAGCTGAAGGTCGGGGCCGTGGTCCTCACCCCGGGATTCAAGACCGTCGACGGCGACATCAGGCCCGAACTGGGCTACGGGCAGTACCCCAACGTCGTCACCAGTCTCGAATTCGAGCGCATCCTCAGCGCCAGCGGCCCCTACGCGGGCACGGTCCAGCGGATCTCCGACGGCAAGCACCCGAAGAAGGTCGCCTTCATCCAGTGCGTGGGGAGCCGCGACAGCTCCTGCGGCCACGATTACTGCTCCTCGGTCTGCTGCATGTACGCCACCAAGGAAGCCGTCATCGCGCGCGAGCACGACGGCAACATCGAGCCCACGATCTTCTACATGGATATCCGGGCGTTCGGCAAGAACTTCGAGACCTACTACGAGCGCGCCCGGACCGAATCGGGCGTGCGTTACGTCAAGTGTTCCGTCTCCAGGGTCCGGGAGGACTTCAGCACCAAGAACCTCATCATCACCTACATCGACGAGGCCGGGAAGGTCGTCGAGGAGGAATTCGAGATGGTGGTCCTCTCCGTCGGCCTGGAGCCCGCCGGGCATACGGTCGCGATGGCCCGGCGCCTCGGCGTGGAGGTGGACAAGTACGGGTTCGCGAAGACCGCGGGCTTCGAGCCCCACCGCACCTCGAAGGACGGCGTCTACGTCTCGGGCGCGTACCAGGGGCCGAAGGACATCCCCGAGACCGTGGCGCAGGCCAGCGGGGCGGCGGCCGACGCCATGGCCCCCCTGTCGGCGGCGCGCGGCACCATGACGGTGAAGAAGGAATACCCCCCCGAGACGGACGTCGCCGGCCAGGAGCCCCGCATCGGGGTGTTCGTCTGCAACTGCGGCATCAACATCGGCGGGGTCGTCAACGTCCCGAAGGTGCGGGATTACGCGCGCACGCTCAAGAACGTCGTCCACGTCGAGGAGAACCTCTACACCTGCTCCCAGGACACCCAGGCCAAGATCCAGGACGCGATCCGGGAACACAAGCTCAACCGCGTCGTCGTCGCGTCCTGCTCCCCGCGCACGCACGAGGCGCTCTTCCGCGAGACCGTGCGGCAGGCGGGCCTGAACAAGTACCTGTTCGAGATGGCCAACATCCGCGACCAGTGCTCCTGGGTCCACATGAAGCAGAAGACGGAGGCGACCGAAAAGGCGGAGGACCTGGTGCGGATGGCGATCGCCAACGCGCGCATGATCGAGCCGCTCAACGAGCACCTGGTGGCCGTGACGCAGAAGGCCCTCGTGGTCGGCGGCGGCATCGCGGGGATGACGGCGGCGCTCAACATCGCCGACCAGGGGTACGAAGTCTTCCTGCTGGAGAAGGAGGACCGGCTGGGGGGGAACCTGTGGAACCTCCACTACACCCTCGACCGGCAGGACGTCCGCGCCCTGCTCGAAGGCACCATAGACAGGGTGGAAAACCACCCGCTGATCCACGTCCTCTTCAAGGCCAGCATCATCGATTCGGGCGGGTCGAAGGGGAACTTCACGACCGGCGTCAAGGCGGGCCCCGACGGGGAATACCGGAAGATCGACCACGGCGTCGTGATCGTGGCCACCGGCGCCGAGGAGGCGAAACCGGCGGAATACCTCTACGGCGAGGACCCGCGCGTCCTCACCCAGCTCGACCTGGAAGGGAAGATCGCCGGCGGATCCCCCGAAGTCGCCGCCGCCGGGAAGGTGGTGATGATCCAGTGCGTGGGCAGCCGCAACGAAGAGTGGCCCAACTGCAGCCGGACCTGCTGCGCCACCGCCGTCAAGAACGCCCTGAAGCTCAAGGAACTGCGCCCCGAGACGGAGGTCACGGTCCTCTACCGCGACGTGCGCACCTACGGGCTGGCGGAACCCTACTACGCCGAGGCGCGAGAAAAGGGGGTCCTGTTCGTCCGCTACGAGCCGGAGGAGAAGCCCGAGGTCCGCAGGGAGGGGGACGCGCTGAAGGTGGCCTTCACCGACAAGGTCATCCGGGAGCGGATCGAGATCGCTCCCGACCTGGTCGTCCTCTCCTCCGCGACCCACCCGCGCAACAACGACGAGGTCGCCGGCGTCCTGAAGCTCCAGCGCACGCTGGACGGCTTCTTCCTCGAGGCGCACATGAAGCTGCGCCCCGTGGACCTGGCCACCGACGGCATGTACCTGGCCGGCGGGGCGCACGGGCCGAAGCTGATCACGGAAACGCTGTCGCAGGCGAGCGCGGCCGCCGCCCGGGCCTCGACCATCCTCTCGAAGGAAAAGATGATGGTCGGGGGGATCGTGGCGGTGGTCGACGGGGACCGCTGCGCCGCCTGCCTGACCTGCGTCCGCGTCTGCCCCTACGAGGTGCCCGTCATCAATATCGAGGGGGCGGCCGAGATCGACCCGGCGAAGTGCCACGGTTGCGGCAGCTGCGCGGCCGAGTGCCCCGCCATGGCCATCGAGCTCGCGCACTTCCGCGAACCGCAGCTCTGGGCGAAGGCCGACGCCCTGGCCGCGGAAGCGGAACCCGCCGCGACGAATGCAGCGATGTAAAAAGGAGATGCGAATGGAAGCGACAGCACAGCCGTCACAGGACAACACCGGGTTCGAGCCGGAGATCGTGGCCTTCTGCTGCGAATTTTGAGCGTACAGCGCCGCGGACCTGGCAGGTTCGATGAGACTCAGTTACCCGACGTTCATCAAGATCATCAAGGTGCCCTGCACGGGAAGGGTGGACGTGCTCACCCTCCTCAAGGCATTCGAGTCCGGCGTGGACGGGGCCTATGTCGCCGGCTGCATGGAGGGGGAATGCCACTTCCTCAAGGGCAACATCCGGGCCCGGAGAAGGGTGGAGTACGCCAAGACGCTGCTGGCGGAGGTGGGAATCGAGCCGGAGCGGCTGGAGATGTACAACCTGAGCGCCGCCCAGGGGCAGAGGTTCGCGGCCATCGCCAACGAAATGGCCGAGAAGATCCGCGGGCTCGGGCCCAGCCCCCTGAAGAAGGCGAAAGCCGCGTTCGTTGCCTAGAACCGATTCGAGAGTTCCCCCTGAATGCGGGAGCAGCCGGGGGCCATTAGGAGGTCGTCATGATAGTTGGGAACAGGAAGCCTTTTGAAGAAATCCTGGAAATGGTCAAGCCTTTCAAGAAGATACTGCTCCTGGGCTGCAGGGAGTGCATCACGGTCTGTGCGGCGGGGGGGGAGCGCGAAGTCGGGGTCCTGGCGTCCGAGCTGAAGATGGCCCGGGCCAAGGACGGCCAGGAGATCGAGGTCAAGGAATTCACGCTGGAGCGCCAGTGCGATTACGAGTACATCGACCAGATCAAGCCCTTCCTCGACGAGTACGAGGCGGTCGTTTCCATGGCCTGCGGCGCGGGGATCCAGTACACGGCCGAACGCTACCCCCAGAAAATCGTGCTCCCCGCCATCAACACCACCTTCCTGGGCGTGACCCTGGAGCAGGGGGTGTGGAGCGAGCGCTGCCAGGGGTGCGGGGAGTGCGTCCTGCACCTGACCGGCGGCGTCTGCCCGGTCGCCCGCTGCGCCAAGAGCCTGTTCAACGGCCCCTGCGGGGGCTCCTCGAACGGCAAGTGCGAGGTGAACAAGGACACCGACTGCGCCTGGCAGCTGATCGTGGACCGGCTGAAGACGCTGGGCCAGCTGGACCGGTACGAGGACATCATCCCGGCCAAGGACTGGAAGGTGTCCAGGGACGGCGGCCCGCGCACGCGGGTGCGCGAGGATTTGAGGTTGGGCTAGGGTTTACGATATCCAGAGGGAGGAGTGACGGCGGTGATGACACAATCGAATATTGAGCGTCTCCTGGAAAAGGGCGTATTTGTGGTGACGTCGGAGTGCGGGCCGCCCAAAGGGGCGGACGCGGAGGCGGTGCGGAAAAAGGGGAGCCTGCTCAAGGGAGTGGTCGACGCCGTAAACGTCACCGACAACCAGACCTCCGTCGTGAGGATGAGTTCCTTCGCCTCCTGCCTCATCCTCAAGGAGATGGGATTCGACCCGATCCTTCAGATGGTGTGCCGGGACCGCAACCGGATCGCCATCCAGAGCGACATCCTGGGGGCGGCGGCCCACGGGATCAACAACATCCTCTGCCTCTCGGGCGACCACCAGAGTTTCGGCGACCACCCCGGCGGCAAGAACGTCTTCGACATCGACTCCATGCAGCTGATCCAGACCGTGCGGACCATGCGGGACGAGGGGCGCCTGATCGGCGGCGAGGAAGTCAAGGGACGGCCCAACCTCTTCATCGGCGCGGCGGAGAACCCCTTCGCCGACCCCTTCGAGATCCGCGCGATGCGCCTGGGCAAGAAGGTGAAGGCCGGGTGCCAGTTTCTGCAGACCCAGTGCATCTACAACCTGGAAAAATTCGGCAAGTGGATGGAGATGGTGCGGGAACGGGGACTGCACGAGAAATGCGCGATCCTGGCCGGCGTCACCCCGCTCAAGTCGGCCGGCATGGCCCGGTACATGAAGACGTCGGTCCCGGGGATGGACGTGCCGGACGAGCTGATCGACCGGCTCAAGGGCGTTCCCAAGGAGAAGCAGGCGGAAGAGGGAGTCAAGATCTGCGTGGAGATGATCCAGCAGCTGAAGGAAGTCCCCGGGGTCCGCGGCGTGCACATCATGGCGATCGAATGGGAAGAGAAGGTGGCCGAAATCGCCAAGGCCGCGGGGCTGTCCCCCAGGCCGGAAGCCTAGTCCCCTTCCCGGGATCCCGACCGCGGACTTCTCCGGGGGGCGCCCCCCCGGGAATCCGCGGTTTTTCTTTTTACGGCTGCGCCATGACTCGAATTCTGGTGATCGACGACGACGCTCACATGCGCCTCGCCTGTCGGCGCGTGCTCACGCGGGCGGGGTGGGAGGTCGTGTGCGCCGAAACCGGGGACGAGGGAGTGGACCTCCTCAAAAGGGGGGACGCCGCCGTCGACGCCGTGCTCCTGGACCGGTTGATGCCGGGAAGGATGACGAGCCTCGAGGTCCTTGCACAGATCGGGGACCTGGCGCCCGGCCTCCCCGTGATCCTCATGACGGGGTCGGCCACAGAGGAAACCGCGGCCGAATTCGCCCGCGCCGGAGCGCGCGGCTGCCTGGCCAAGCCCTTCACCCCCGGGGAGCTGCGCGATATCCTGGGTCGGGTGCTGGAGTGACCGCCCTTCTGAGGCTTTTCCGCTTCCTCCGCGGGTCGGTGCGGGCGCTCGCCCTCTCCTTCGGGCTGCTGCTCGCCTCGACGGCGCTGGGACTGGTGCAGCCGCGGCTGATCGAGCTGGCCATCGACCGCGGGATCGAGGCCGGGAGCCTCCGGGCCATCCTCTGGAGCGCCGCCGGCATCGTCCTCGCCGCCGTGGTGGCCGCCGGGCTGAACCTCGCCTCGGGCTACGCCCTGATCCGCTCCTCGCAGCGGATGGGGTACACCATGCGCAACGCCCTCTACCGCAAGGTTATGGGGTTCTCCTTCGAAAACCTCGACCGCTGGCGCACGGGCGAACTCATGGTACGGCTCAACTCGGACGTGAACACCGTCCGGATGTTCGTGCGCATGGGGATGTTCATCATCGTCCAGTCCGTCATCATGGTCGCCGGGACCGTCGTGGCCATGTACCTGACCGACCCTGGACTGGCACGGGTGATGGCCCTGTTCATGGCCCTGATCCTGGTCCTCTTCTTCGGCGTCGCCAGCTTCATCCGCCCCCTGTTCATGCGCTCGCGCGTCGCCCTGGACGCGCTCAACAACACGCTGCAGGAAAACCTGGCCGGCGCCAAGCTGGTCCGCGCCTTCGCCCGGCAACGGGAGGAGATCGACAAGTTCGCCCGCCGCAACCGCGATCTCTTCAACATCAGCCTCGACGTGGGGTACAAGCTCTCCCTCTTCTTCCCCCTCTTCTTCCTGATCGCCCAGCTGGCCACCGTCGTCGTCCTCTGGTCGGGCGGGACCACCCTGATCTCCGATTTCCTCTCCGGCGCCGCGGGGAACCTGACGCTGGGAAAACTGATCGCCTTCAACAACTACGCCACCATGGCCATGTTCCCCCTGCTGATGCTCGGGATGGTGCTGAACTTCGTCAGCATGGCCATGGCTTCGGCCGTCCGGCTGGAGGCCCTGCTGGCCGAGAAGGCGGCCGTGGAGGAAAAACCGGCCCCCCTGCGCCTCCCCTCCCTCAAGGGGGAGATCCGGTTCGAGGGGGTCTCCTTCCGCTACGGCGAAGGGGAGCGGGCGCTCGATGACATCGACCTCGTCATCCGCCCGGGGGAGAAGCTGGGCGTCATCGGCGCCACCGGGTCGGGCAAATCGACCCTGGCGCACCTCGTCCTCCGCTTTTACGACCCCGAGCGGGGGAGCGTGCGGGTCGACGGGGTGGACGTGCGCGACCTCGCCTTCGACACCCTGCGCACCCGCATCGCCCTGGTGCTGCAGGAGACGGTGCTCTTCAGCGGAACGGTGCGCGACAACATCGCCTTCGCCGCCCCCGACGCCCCGCCCGCGGATCTCGAGAGCGCGGCGGCGGTCGCCTGCGCCGACGAGTTCATCGAAACCTCGCCGAACGGGTGGGACACGCCGGTAGGGGAACGGGGCTCCGGCCTTTCCGGGGGGCAGCGCCAGCGCGTGGCCATAGCCCGGGCCGTCGCCGCGCGGCCCGACGTCATCATCCTGGACGACGTCACCTCCTCGCTCGACGCCGCCACCGAGCGCCGCATCGTCGAAAACCTCTACCGGGAATTCCGGGGGCGCACGGCCGTCATCATCAGCCAGAAGGTGAACACGGTGCGGCACGCCGACAGGATCGCGGTGATGGAAGGGGGGCGCATCGCCGCCGTCGGGACCCACTCGGAGCTGCTCGAACTCCATCCCACCTACCGCACCATCTGCGAGACCCAGGCCGGCCTGGGTCCCGGCGGGAGGGCGCCCGCATGAGCCGACCGCCGGCATCCCCCGGGACGAGGCCGCACGCGCCCAGCCGCGGCGCCATGATGGGGCCTCCCCCGATCGAGGCGCCCAGGGACTACGCGAAGACGCTCCGGCGCCTCCTGCGCTATTTCGGGGGGTTCAAGGCGCTGATCGTCGCTGCGACAATCTTCATCGCCGCCGCCACCCTCTTCCGGACGCTCGTGCCGGCGCTGGTGGGGGAGGCGATCAAGGTGGACCTGGAGCTCGGAAAAAACCTCCCCGATTTCATCCACCGGATGAAGATCATCCTGGCCATCGTCATCGGCGCGTGGATCGCCGACGCGGTCTCGGGCATCCTCATGACCCGGCTGTCGAACCGGCTCGTCTACCGCCTGCGCGAGGACTCCTTCGCCCGGGTGCAGACCCTCTCCATGGAGTCGTTCGACCGGCGCGGGATCGGCGATTTCATCAGCCGGATGACCAACGACATCGAGATGGTCTACAACGCCATGAACAACGGGTTCGCCAACCTCGTCGGCGGCCTCCTGTCGATGGTGACGGTGCTCGGGGCCATGCTCCTGCTCAGCTGGCCCCTCTCGCTCGTCGTCATCGCCGTGGTCCCCGTCATGGCGGTGCTGACGGCCGTCGTGGGGAAGAAGATCCGCAACGCCTTCCGCAAAAACCAGGAGTGGGTCGGCCGCCTCACCTCGAGCATCGAGGAATCGGTCACGGGGGTCAAGGTCACCCAGACTTTCAGCCGCGAGGAGGCCGAATTCGCCAAATTCGAAAAGATCAACGACGCGAACCAGCGGGCCGGGGTCGAGGCGGAGCTCATCTCCTACTCGTTCATGCCCCTGATGAACGTGATGACGTCTCTCACCCTCGGGCTGATCGTGGGGGTCGGGGGATACCTGGCCATGCGGGCCGCGGGGGCGCCGGACGCCGGCGGCGTTCCGGGTGGCGTGTCGATCGGCCTCCTGACGGCCTTCATCCTCTACTCCCAGCGCTTCTTCGAGCCGCTGCGGCAGATCACCCAGGTCTACAACATGCTGCAGTCGGCCCTGGCCGGCGCCGAGCGCCTCTTCGAGCTGATGGACACCCGCCCGGAGGTGGTCGAAAAACCGGACGCGCTCCCCATGGCCGACCCCGCCGGCACGGTCGAGTTCTCGGGCGTCTCGTTCGCCTACGAAGAGGGGAGGCCGGTGCTCGAACGGATCAGCTTCGGCACCCGGCCGGGCCAGGTGGTGGCCGTCGTCGGCCCCACCGGTGCGGGAAAGACCACCCTGGTGAACCTCCTCGGCCGCTTCTACGACGTCCGCGCCGGGAGCATCACCATCGACGGCACCGACATCCGCGACCTCCGCATCGACGATCTGCGCCGGTGCATGGGGGTGGTGCTTCAGGAGTCCTTCTTCTTCGCCACCACCATCCGTGAAAACCTCCTCTACGCCCGCCCCGGAGCCACCGAGGAGGAGATGGTGTCGGCCGCCCGCACCGCCAACGCCCACTACTTCATCTCGCGCCTCCCCCACGGATACGACACCCCCCTCTCCGAGCGGGGGGCCAACCTCTCCCAGGGGGAGCGCCAGCTCCTGGGGATCGCCCGCGCCATCCTGGCCGCCCCCCGCATCCTCATCCTGGACGAGGCGACCTCGAGCGTCGACAGCCTGACCGAGGCCCGCATCCAGGAGGGGCTGATCCGCCTGATGAAGGGGCGCACCAGCTTCATCATCGCCCACCGCCTCTCCACCATCCGCAACGCCGACCTGGTCCTCGTGCTCCACAACCGCCGCATCGTGGAATCGGGCACCCACGACGAGCTGATGCGGAAGCCCGACGGCTTCTACGCCCGGCTGTACGGCCTGCAGGGCCGGATGCCCGAGGTCCTCGAATCGGACCTGTAGGCGGCCCCTGGCCCCCTCACTGGTTGACGACGACGATCTTTTCCTCGGACATCTCCCGGACGGCGTACTTCCCCCCCTCCCTGCCGAAACCGCTCTGTTTCATCCCGCCGTAGGGCATGTTGCCCACCTTGTAATAGGCGGTGTCGTTGAGGATCACCCCCCCGCACTCGATTTTGCGGGCCGCCTCGAGCGCCAGGTGGATGTCCCGGGTGAAGACGCCCGCCTGCAGGCCGTACTTGGAGTCGTTGACCATGCGCACGGCCTCGCCGAAATCGTCATAAGCCCGCACGGCGAGCACCGGTCCGAAGACCTCTTCGTGCCACACCTTCATCCGCGGCTCGCACCCCACCAGAATCGTGGGCAGGTAAAAGCGTTCTCCCAGCGGGCTCCCGCCCGTGACGATCGTGGCGCCCTGCACGGCCGCCTCCCGGACCCAGGCATCGACGCGCCGGACCTCACCCGCGTCGATCATCGGCCCGAGCGTGGTCGCGGGGTCCATCGGATCGCCGGGGACCAGCGACTCCGCCGCCGACTTCGCCTCGGCGATGAACCGCTCGTACGCGTCCCGGTGCACCAGGACCCGCTGCACCGAGATGCAGACCTGGCCGGCGTTGTAGAACCCGCGCGCGGCGCAGGCGGAGGCCGCCCGGGGGATGTCGGCGTCGCGGTGAACGATCACGGCCGCGTTGCTCCCCAGTTCCATGGCACAGCGCCTGAGGCCGACGGTCTGGGTGATGTGCCGCCCTACCTCGGCGCTCCCGGTGAGGCTGTAGAAGTTGATGTCGGGGTTCTCGAGCAGCCACTGCCCCGCCCGGGAGCCCGGGCCTAGCACCAGCTGGATGTGTTCGGGCGGCAGCCCCGCTTCGAGCAGGAGTTCCACCAGCCGGCAGCCGCTCAGCGGCGTCTGCTGGGTTGGTTTCAGGATGACGACGTTGCCCGCGGCGATCGCCGGGCCGACCTTGGAGGCCGACAGGCTCAGCGGGTAGTTGAACGGGGTGATGGCGCACACGATCCCCACCGGGACCCTGAGCGTGAAGGCCATCCGGTTCTCCGACCCCGGGTTGGCCTCGACCGGCACCATTTCGCCCGCGATCCGCTTGGCCTCCTCGGCGAGGATCTCCATGTTGGCCGCCACCCCGGCCACCTCCCCCGACGCCTCGCCGATCGGTTTGCCCACCTCCCGCACCAGCGTTTCGGCCAGCTCCCCGGCATCCCTCCTGATCAGTCCGGCGAGCCGATGCAAGATCTCGTAACGCCGGTAGGGCGTCAGCCTCGTCTCGCCGAAAGACCTCCGGGCCGAACGCACGGCTTCATCCACCTGTTCGCGCGAGGCCTGGGCTATTGTGGCAAACGGCCGGCCGGTATATTTTTCAAGGACTTCGAACCGTTCCGGGCCTTCCACCCACCGGCCGCCGATATGCATCCTGTAGTGTTTCATCGCTCGATCCCTCCGGCTTTTCCTATTTCCTTTACGAACCTTTGTGCCGGCGGAAAAGATAACCCCGTGAGCCATTGACGCCAAATATTGTTTTGATATACATACATAGCTATCATCTATGGATGTGGAGATAAAACATTGGATTACCGCCAGATGGAATACTTCCAGAGGGCGGCGCGGCTGCGCAACATCACGCGGGCCGCGCGGGAACTGAACGTGTCCCAGCCCTCTGTCACAGTGGCCGTTCACCGGCTGGAGGAGGAACTCGGCGTCCCCCTCCTCGACCGGAGCCAGAAGCAGATCGCGCTGACCCCGGAAGGACAGGTCTTCCTGGAGCGCACCGACGACATCCTCGGCCGCCTGCGGGACCTGGCCGCGGAGATGAAGGATTTCCGCTTCGCGCGCAAGGGGAGGATCCGCATCGGCATCACCCCCGTCATCGGCGCCTATTTCTTCCCCGCGCTCCTCGCCCGCTTCCGGAAAGTCCACCCCCGGGTGGAGGCGGACGTCATCGAGGAAGGATCCCTGTCACTCAGCGAAAAGCTCTCAGGCGGGGACCTGGATCTGGCCATGATGGTCACTTCCAGGATCTCCTCGCATTTCGACACGGCCCCCGTGGCCAAGGGGCAGCTGCTGGCCTGCTTCTCGCGCCGCAACCCCCTCGCAAGGTTCCGGGCCCTCCCCTTCTCCCGGCTGCGCGACCAGCCCTTCATCATGTTCCACGAAGACACCTACAGCCGGCGCCTGGTCATGGACGAGTGCGCCCGGAATCGCTTCGTCCCCCGCGTGGTGTTCTCCTCGAGCCAGATCGAAACGATCATGGGGATGGTCAGCCGGGGAGTTGGCGTCTCCTTCATGCTCGACACCATCGTCGCCCGATACCCCGGAGTGGTGGGCCGGCCGCTGACCAGGCCGCTGCTCATCGAGGCGGGCCTCGCCTGGAACCGCGACCGCTACCTGTCCAGATCGGCCCGGCTGCTCGTGGACCTGTTTTTGGAGGATATGGGGGGTTGACCGGCCCCTTGCCGCGCGGGGCGGAGCTTCCGTCAGTCGCCGCCGCGCCCGGGCGGCACCCGCTTCCCCTGGTCGAGCAGGGCGTGGTGGGTGCGCGAGCCGAAGCGCCAGCCGGCCGGGGTGCGGACGTAAACGTCCTCGTAGTAGCCGTCGTGTTCGATCCGGTTCGGGTCCCCGCCGAGCCCGATCATCAGCATGTCGACCTTTCCCCTCGCCCCCGCGCCGTCGGCCGTGATCGTGTGGTTGACGTAGAGGTGGTGCACCCCCTCGTCGATCCAGGGGACGTCGCGGCACCCGCGCGCCCCGCCGCCGGAGACCTCGGCCAGCTGCTCCCTTCCCTGGAACCTGGGCCCGGAGACGCCCCCGAGCGAAGGCTCGAAATACCCGTCTTCCGCAAAGAGGTCGGCATAGTCGTACCCGTTGCCCGAGCAGGTGTCGATCGCGCGGGCATACCTGGCCACCAGCTGCTGGATCTCGAAGTAGTCGAGGGCCGTGAGCCCGCCGGGCTCCCGCTGCCGGCAGGACGCCGCACTCACGAGGACGAAAAACGCCGCAACCACCGTTCCGATCTTCATCACGCCTCCCCGGGGCAGGAATGCTTTCTTCCGGACCGCATCAGCCGCGCAGCGCCTTTATCGCTTCCCCGGGATCGAGGTAGCGATGGTGGAAGATGCGGATGCGCTTGAATTTCCCCTTCGCGTCCAGGTCGTAGAGCACCATCTGGTTCATGACGATGACGTCCCCCTTGTTCCACTGGGCGCCCGGGGCGCCGGCCGGGGGCTTGCGGAGGACGTGGAACTCCGTGACGAGTTCGACGCAGAACTGCCGCCCCCTGGAGAGAAACGCCCCCACGTGCAGCACCTCCCGGATGTTGGCCGTGAGCGCCTCGTAGTTGGCGATGAACTCCTTCGGGCCGCGCAGCGTGTTGCCCGTCAGGCCGGGGATCTGCTTCCCCATGAAGTTGTCGGGGTAGGACAGGGTGGCGTCGCGACGGAAGTAGCCCGCTACCTTGTCGAACCTGCGATGGTTGAAATGATCGACATATTTCATGAATTCCCTGCGGTTCATGGCGCACAGCCTCCTTCGGAGCGGGTGTCCTCCCGCCCCCTTCTGCCCTGCTGTTTCCTCTGGTGCCGGAAAACCACGGTTCGTATGCCCCGATTCTAGGTTTCCGCGCCCGGAAACGCAACCCCTTCCGGTCCCGGCCCGCAAACTCCCTTTTGTCATCCCATTTACTAATTCGTACAGAATTCGGGGTGTAAAGCCGCCCGACAGCGCGCACGCGGGGGCGCAAAGGGGAGCTCGCCGCCCGGACCCGTTCGCATACGCCTAACGTGTTGATATTTTTCAGGTTTAACAATCAACCCCCGCCGCCGCCCGCTACGGGTTCTTTAGTCCTTTACCTCCAGGCCCGCCCGGCAACGGTCCCGGGCACGAAGGGTGTAAATATTTTTGACATAACCGGCGCCGTCCAGCCTGTTCCTTCGCAGGGGCCCCTCCCTCACACCAGCCACATGTCTTTATTCTACAGTACAATGAGCCTCTCCCGGCCTCATAGGGGCTCATTTGGCACGTTTATTGCTTTATGGGCTCCTGGAGGTATGGAAATGCAAAATCGAATGCTCATGTTCGCAGCGCTTCTTTTCGCCATCTGCCTGTTCCCGCTGGCCGGCAATGCGGTTACCGTAGGCTGCAATGTTACTGATATGACCTTGAACGGATCCGATGCGGATGCGTGCGCTTTCGTTGACGGGAACACCACCGTCCCGGGCGGCGCCTGGGCGGTCAACACCATTCCTCTGTGGGAGGGGGGCTGGGTCGAGGAATTGAAGGTGGAAGGGAGCGACTCTTCCGACAGCGTAACCCTCGAGGGGATGCAGTTCACCCTGTCCGCCTCGCCGATTGGTGGCAATGAGGGCATCTGGTCTCTGGAGGCCGTCGATCTCAACGGATCGGTTCCGATGAACCTCGGCGATTTCGTCGATCTCATCGGGGTGCTCAAGGGCGGCAACATGTTCACCGCCTACTTTTTCGACGATGAGCTGATCCAGGCGACCGGCACGGGAACGTGGGAGATCACCTTCGTGAACAACGGGGGCCAGTTCCCCGGCCTATCCCATTTCTCCCTCTATCTCCGCCCGGATGACCAGGTCGGGTATACCCCGGTCCCCGAGCCCTCCTCCCTGCTGCTGATCGGGAGCGGCATTCTGGGGCTCGGCGTCCTGGGCCGCAGAATGAAGCGGTAGCCTTTCGTCCAAGCAGCAAAGATCCACCAAGGTGCGGCGCCCGCCGCACCTTTTTTGTTTTGGGGACAGTCACCACTGTCCCCATTGTACGGTCCCGGTTGCGATATTCGCCGCCGTCCAGTCAGGGGATGCGGGAGGGGGACAGTGGTGACTGTCCCCCTTCAAACCGCTCGAGGACCGAAGACGGCCGAGAGGGCGCGCTGCCAGCGGGTGCGGGGCACCGTGCCGGCCACGGTCCCGGTCTGGCCGTTGACGGCCACGGGGCAGCCGCGCCCGCCGTAACCATAACTCGCGAGCCAGAAGGGGAGGAGAACCAGTCGGTAGGAATCGACCGACATGCCGAGGCTGTTCATGGTGAAGTCGCGAAAGCTCCGGCCCGCCAGTGTCGTCTTCCGCTCGTACTCCTCGGCCCGCTCGAGCGCGCGCCGGCGCGCCTCGATCGAGGCGGCGGCCAGGGGCAGCCGGCCGATCTCCGTGGCGCAGCCGGCGAGGTGGTCGGCCGCGTAGGGAATCAGGGCGCCGGTGTCGAAGTCGGCGTATGCACCCGCGAGCGGGTCCGGGATCGCCGTTCCGGCGGGAACGAGGAGGTCGTCCTGGTAGAGAAGGTGCACCCCGGTCTCGGGCACCCACTCCCTCCGCTTGCCGTGCCCGCGGGCCACCAGCGCCCGCCACCCGGTCGTGCCCCCCAGGTCGAAGGTCCAGAAGGGGAGGAAAAAGGGGCGCGGCTCGACCGCCCCGGCGCGCCCGGGCAGGTCGGCCGGGCGGAAGCGCTCCTCCTCCATCCAGAGGCGGATGCGGCGCCTGGCTTCGGCGGCGTCGATCGCAAAGGGGATCAGGCTGTCGGGCTGGATGAGCCCTTCGTCCGATCCCCGGATCACGTGGGTCGAACGGCAGAAGGGGCACGCGCCCCCGGCGATCCCGGGGGGGAGGACGAAGCTTCCGCCGCACCCCTCGCAGCGCAGGGTCCGTTCGGTCGGGAGTTCCCAGCGCCGCGCCCGGGCCGTCGGGAGCGCCGCCGCGAAATCGTGCTCCCCGACCGGGTCGCTGCCCGGAGGGGAGGTCCCCTCGAGCGGCTGGCCGCACCAGGCACAGGCGGAGGTTCCCGACAGGACCGTGAGCCTGGCGCCGCATTTCGGGCACGCAAGCCGGCGGATGTCGCCCGGGGCCGGCGCGCTCTCCGGCAAGACCGGCGCGACCGGCCGGTCGGGGTCTACGATGTCCGCGGGGTCGAGCCGGCCGTCAAGGATAGCAAGCTCCCGCCGCGCTTCGGGATTTCCGGGATCGAGCGCCAGCGCGCTCTCCAGGCACCGCCGCCGCCGGGCCGGTTCTTCTTCCATACGGCCGAGGCCGATCCAGGCCCGGGCCTTCCGCCGCGGCCCGGCGTCGTCGGCGCCGATCACCCGCTCGAAACCACGGCGCGCCTCCGCATCCCGCCCGCCTTCCCCGCCCGTCCCCGTTCCCGGCAGCTTCCCGCTGGTCATGCCCCCATTGTAATCGATGATGGGGACAGTCACCACTGTCCCCTACGGCTGATCGATGATGATGGCGGGGCAGTTGGCGTCGAGGTAGACGCGCCCCTCGGCGAACACCGCGCAGGCGTAGGGGTAGGTCCCCGCAACCGCGTCCCGGCGCACGGCGCGGCTGGCCTGATTTCCCGCTTCCGACTGGGCGTCGCAGGTCTCGAGCGGCGAGACGCCGAAGAACTGGACGGCGAACGGGCCCTCTGCGCAGTTCCAGGAAACGCTCCCGCCGGGATGCGCGCGGTATTTTGACGGCGTGAACACGATGAGGCCGCCCGATACGCTGATGCTGATACCCTCCGTATTCCTTTTTCCCATTGTGTTTTCCTCCTTGTGGCGGGCGCCCGCCGGTCAGCGCCCGCTGTTTTCGGCCATCATGCCGCGCTAGCGCGGGTCCCGGCGCAGGCCGGCCAGGTCCGAGGTAGCCTCGACGATGGCCGGGGAAAAGCCCCCGGCGACGGCGCCGGAGAGCAGCTCGAGCGCCCGGTCGCGCTCTCCCGCCTCCTCGTGGACCAGGGCGGCCCAAAAGAGCACGCGCGCGTCCCCGGGCGCCGTTTTGAGCGCCCGCCCGATCTCGGCGAGCGCGCGTTCCCTCTCTCCCAGCCGCACCAGGTAGAAGGCCAGGGTGGCGCGTTCGGCCCCGTCCGAGGGCTTGAGCTCGAGATATTCCGCGGCCAGCCCCGCGGCTTTCTCGTAGGCCGGCCGCGCCTTCGGCTCCATCCCCGGCGTGAGCGCGCAGGCGTCGCCGAGATTCCCCCAGACCTGGTGCGTCGCGTCTTTCATCCGAGCCGCCTGCTCCAGGACCGGCACCGCCTCCGCCGCGCGCCCCTGGAGGATATAGGCGGCCGCCAGGTTCACCCCGGCCTGCATGGTCGACCGGATCTCGAGCGATTTGCGGAGCAGGATCTCGGCCTCGCCGAACCGGCCCTGGTGGATCCGGATCCCCCCGAGGCTGGAATAGGCCCGGAAATGGTTCGGGAAGAGGCGGATCACTTCGAGAAACTCCCCCGCCGAATCCTCGTAACGGGAATGGCGATAGAGATGAACGGCCAGCTCCCAGTGACAGCTCCAGGAGTCGGGCGCGAGTTCGATCGCCTTCCGGAAGGCCCTCTCGGCCTCGCCCCCCTTCTTCAGGCTCTCGTAGGCGCGGCCCAGTTCGCGGTACACGTCGGCGTTTGCAGGTTCGATGGCGATGGCGGCGCTCAATTCCCCGACCGCCTGTTCCGGCATCTCGAGTTCGGTGTAGAGCATGCTCCGGGTGATGTAGACCGGCGCCAGGCGGTCGTCGATCCCCCCGGCCGCCTCGCAGCTCGCCAGCGCCAGCCGGGCCCATTCGCGATCGTGGCTCCCCTTGAACTTCCAGTAGTAGGCCTCCCCCAGGCCCGCGTGGGCCAGCGCGTAGCGCGGGTCTTCGGCCAGCGCTTTCTTGAAAAGCTCGATGGCCCGGTCGAGGTTCTCGGGCATATCGTGGCGTGACAGCAGGCCCTCGGCCGGCAGGTATAAGGCGTAGGCGCCGGAAACGCGCGTCCGGCCGGCAGCCGCCAGGCGCCGCGCTTCAGGCTTCGGCTCCAGGCCCAGGATGGCGAGGGCCCTGTCGAAGATCTCCTCGTCCATCCCCATCATTTCAAAGACGCTGGCGCTGAAGTCGCCGCCACCGATCTGGCGCAGGGAGACCGCATCGGCAAAATAAAAGGTGACCCGCACCAGGCTCCCGAACACCTGGACGCTCCCGCAGAGCACCAGGTTGACGCCGAAGGCGCGGCGCGCTTCGGCCGCCCCGGTGATACCCTCCGCCCGGATGTCGGCGGGAGAGATGACGCTCAGGTTCCCATGATACTGGGCGATCCGGGCGAACCTGGCGGCCAGGACTTCCACCAGGCCGTCGGCGATCTCCTGGTTTTCGGGGCGCGCTCCGACATTGAGAAGCGGCAGGATGGCCATGCGGATCCTTGACGGCACCCCGACCTCCGGCCCCTCGGGCCCGACCCGGGCCCGGAAGGGGGAGACGAACAGGAGCGCGAGCAGCGCGATGCAGGCGGCCAGGGCGGGCCGGCGCGGAAAGCGGTCCCTCCCCGCCCGGGGGGCGCCCGCTTTCCGGCCCGCCACCGCGGCCCCGGGGTTCTCGGCTCCCTCCTCCAGGGAGCGCAGCGCCGCCGCCATCTCGTGCATGTCCCGGAACCGTTCGCCCGGATCCTTGGCCATGGCCCGATCGATCGTTTGTTCCACCTCTTCGGGCGCGCCCGGACAGGCGTCCCGCAGCGGGGGGGCCGGGGCATGCAGGATCTGCTCCAGGACCGACACCGCGTTCGGCCCTCTGAAAGGGAGCCGGCCCGACACCATGTGATAGGCCACCACCCCGAGGGAGAAGATGTCGGTCCGGTGGTCGAGCGCCTCCCCGCGGGCCTGTTCGGGGGACATGTAGGAAAGGGTCCCCATCACCGTCCCGGGGCCGGAGGAGGTAACCAGGGTGCGGGTCACCTCCTCCGTCGTGGCGGCTTCCCCCCCCGTACCGGCGGCGAGCTTGGCCAGGCCGAAATCGAAGACCTTGACCCTGTCTTCCCAGGTCACCATCACGTTGGAAGGCTTGAGGTCGCGGTGCACGATCCCGGCCGTGTGGGCGGCCGCGAGCGCCTCCGCGATCCGCGCGGCGTATCCAAGGCTCCGGGGGAGGGACATCGGCCCCTCCTTGAGGACCTGCTCGAGCGTCCGTCCGGTGAGATACTCCATGGCGATGAAGTGAACCCCCCGCGCCTCGTCGATGTCGTGAATGACGATGATGCCCGGATGGTTCAGCGCCGACGCCGCCTTGGCTTCAAGAACGAAGCGCCGCCGGCGCACCGGGTCGGACATCACCTCGGGGGGGAGGATCTTGACGGCCACGAAGCGGTCCAGGTGCAGATCGCGCGCCTTGTAGACGACGCCCATGCCGCCCTCGCCGAGCTTCTCGATGATCCGGTAGTGCAGGAGCGTCTGACCGATCATGGAGCCCTTCCGGTGATCTCCGGAGCCTTCGGGGTGAATCCCGCGGGGGGGATCGCAGCATGCGGGGAGGATGGCCGGACCTGGTCGCTCTGATGCCCCCGATTCGTGTGCCGTTGGACAGGATCTCTGCTTTGGATCCATTATCCGGCCCGGACCGGGCCGACTCAAGGGCAAATTGGGGACAGCCACCACTGTCCCCCTGCATGGTATCCTTCACCCCATGAGATCGCGCGCGGTGCTACTGCTGATCCTCGCGGCCCTGCTCTGGAGCCTGGGGGGGCTGCTGATCAAGATCGTGGACTGGAGCCCGATGGCGATCGCCGGGGCCCGCAGCGGGATCGCGGCGCTCGTGATGCTGGCCTTCCGCCCGAGGATGCGGCTCTCCTGGAGCGGGCCGCAGCTGGGGGGGGCGGTCTGCTACGCGGCCACGGTCATCCTCTTCGTGGTCGCCAACAAGTGGACCACGGCCGCCAACGCCATCCTGCTGCAGTACACCGCCCCCGCCTACGTGGCCCTCCTCAGCAGCTGGTTTCTGAAGGAGCGGGTCACCCGGATCGACGCCGCCGCCATCGCCGCCGCCCTGGGGGGGATGGTCCTCTTCTTCCTGGACGACCTCACCGGGGGAGGGTTCCGGGGGAACATCGTCGCGATCGTGAGCGGGGTGGCCTTCGCGGGCACCGCCCTGCTGCTGCGCAGGCAGAAGGACGGGTCCCCGCTCGAATCGGTCTTCCTGGGGAACATCCTGGCGCTGCTGATCGGGCTCCCGGCGATGCTCTCGTCCGCCCCGGCCCAGGGGAGCTGGCCGGGACTGGTCCTGCTGGGGGTGTTTCAGCTCGGACTCTCCTACATCCTCTACGCCGAGGCGATCCGCCACGTCACGGCGCTCGAAGCGATCCTGGTCCCCGTCATCGAGCCGGTCCTGAACCCGGTCTGGGTCCTCCTCCTGCTCGGCGAACAACCGGGGAGGTGGGCCGCTCTCGGCGGCGCCGTGGTGCTCGGCTCGGTCCTCCTGCGGGCCCTCGGGCGACGGCCCAGCGGGCACGCCCCCGCGTCATGACGCCGGAGCTCCGCCTACTGCACCAGGGTGGGAGGAGCGTAGGCGCCGTAGTTGGGCCCGACGCCGGTGGTGAGCCCCGCGTAACAACTGTCATTGAAGCAGCCTTCGATGTACTTTTTACTTCCGCCCTCCGACCCCGTAATATGAAAGCAGACAAACCCCCAGATGGGCACCGCCGAGTGGGTGGAGTCGCTGAGCACGGCGTCGACCACCGGCAGCATGACGTCTGCGGGGACCGGGATTGAATTGTAGAGCGTCGTCTTGCTCCCGGGTTGGATCCAGATATTGTCGCCGATACTTAGCGGCGTGGGGTTGCCGTTGGCGATCAGGTCCCTGACGGTGGGGACGTCGTTCCTGTCCGTTTCGAACGAGGTCCACTGGCCTGCCATGCTCGCCGGGTAGTGATACGAAGAGCCGATCTTAAAGGTATGATCCGGGCAGGTATAGCTGCTTTTCTGGTCGGCCACGGCCTTACTTATGGCCACGGGCAGGAGGGCACCTGGCTTGGCGGTACCGGGAGAGGCCATCACGGCCGTTGCCGTGGCACTCACATCAGAAGTCTTTATACCGAGGACGGGAGCAAAAAAGAGCCCCAGAGGGCCGCCATTTTTGCCATTGGCTCTCCGCACGGTCACCTTGATCGCCGCGAAGTCCTGTGCCCCGGGGGTGATCCCCGTACTCTGCAGTCCGGGCGGGGTATGGGCGAAGTTCCAGTAGCCTAATTGCACTTCGTAGTCGGTGATGACTACACCGCCCGCTTTATTTACGGGGGCGTTGGTGGATGCTGCGGTCTCGCCCGCAGCCCAGTCGGGGGGGGAGGGAGAGGCCGGAGGGATCTGCGGGTAGAGGTGAGAGGCGCCGGCCAGGGCGGCAGCGTCCGCGGCGTTCTGAAGCTCGTTGCGCACCACGAGCAGGTGGCCGATATCGATGGCCATGGCCGCGAACCCGACAAAAACGACGAGCAGGAGCGCGACCATGACGATCACCGCCCCGCACTGGTTACGGTCCGGCTCGGGCGTCCGGAACTGCCGCTCCTCAAGCATGAGGTTCTCTCCCATGGCCTATTCCAGCCGCATCACCGTGACGCCGCTCAACCGGGTCGGGTTGGGCAACCCGACAAAATTCGGAAGCACCAGCCACCGGTAGTCGAAGGTGACCGTCACCCTGAGCGGGTTTCCGAACCCCGTCCCCGCCGACCAGTCGGGGGTGACCGTCACGTCCGGCGACCCGAAGGAGATGAGCCGGCTGGCGCAGTAGCTGTTCACCGCTCCGAGGATATTCGCGTTGATGGGGTTGAGGTTGCCACGGTCCTGGTTGACGATACCCACCCGCGCCCCTTCCCTGCTGGCGTTCGTGATGACGGCCTTGTTGTAGAACAGCAGCCCGAACTCGATGATCCCGAGGAGCAGGATCAGCAGGAGGGGGAAGACCAGGGCGAACTCGACGATCGCCTGACCCGAGGAAGAGTGCTTTTGGGTATCCATTCCATCCGGCTCCTTGTCGGTCGTTTGCGCGAAAACCGCATTTCTATTTTGCCCGACCGAAAAGTCAACTTTGTCAAGGCAAAGCCAAATTATGCAAAAACCAGGGGCCCGCGCGCGCTCCGCGCAGGGGAAGCGCCGGCGGGCTGCCCCGGGGAGGAGGGCGGGGACGGCTAGACGCCCGAATACGCCGAGAACCCTCCGTCGATCGGGAGCACGACCCCGGTGACGAACCGGGACATGGGGGAAAGGAGCCAGAGCGTCGCTCCGACCAGGTCCTCGGGGGAGCCGAAGCGCCCCATCGGGGTGTGGGCCAGGATCTGTCCGCCCCGGGCGGTGAGCGCGCCGCTCTCCCGGTCGGTCAGCAGGAAGCGGTTCTGTTCGGTCAGGAAGAAGCCGGGGGCGATGGCGTTGACGCGGATGGCGGGCGAGTATTCCCGCGCCATGTGCACCGCGAGCCACTGGGTGAAGTTGGACACCGCCGCCTTCGCGGCGGAATAGGCCGGGATGCGGGTGAGCGGGCGGAAGGCGTTCATCGAGGAGACGTTCAGGATCACCCCCGCTTTCCGCTCCGCCATGACCCGGCCGAACGCCTGGCTGGGGATGACGGTCCCCAGCAGGTTCAGGTCGGAGACGAACCGGAGCGAGCTTTCGGGCAGGTCGAAGAACGTCTGCTCCGCCCCCGTCGTGGCGCCGGGATGGTTTCCCCCCGCCGCGTTGACCAGGCCGTCGATCCCGCCCCAGGCCCCGACGATGCGCCGCGCGGCCTGCTCCATGGAATCCTTCTCGAGGACGTCGCCGCCGGTGACGAGGAGGCGGTCCGCGCCGTCGCCGAGGCGTTCCCGGAGGCGTCCGGCCTCCTCCGGCTTGCGGTCCACGATCGCCACCCGGGCGCCGCACCCGGCCAGGGCGCAGGCCATTTCGCCGCCGAGGACGCCGGCGCCCCCGGTGACGACCATGACGCGATCGCGAAAATCATACTGCCGGGTGAGTTCTTCCAGGTTCACGGTCGGGTCCTCCCTGAAGGTTCCGGGTCACTCCGCCCCGAAAAAGAGCGGGACGATATGCTTGTCGTAGAGGTTGCGCTCCACACGCTTCCCGATGAGGTCCCGGTGGCGCCCGAGCAGCTCCTCGAAGCGCGCGCGCCGCTCGGCCGCCACCCGGAAGCCGACATGCAGGAGCTGGCGCAGATGGGGGTTGCAGCTCCGGCAGGGGAGATCGTGCTCGAGCGCGCGCACGAACTCCTCCGGACCCCAGCCGTCCACCTCTCCGGGCGGGGGGAGCCGTCGCGCGTCGATGTCGATCACCGCCAGGTAGGGGCGGCAGAGCTCCTCGCGGCGCCCGTACGCCTCCCGGTAGATCTCCCGGGCGAAATCGAGCCCCTCGCCTCTGGCGGCCGCCAGCCCGGCCAGCTCCTCGAGCCAGGTGGTCCCGGCGGTCTTGAGGTGGATCCCGGCGCCGGCGCTGCGGAGCGCCCGGTGCATCACGGGGTAGAGGGAGAACTTGTCGCTCCCGGTGTGGATGGAGAGCTTCAGGTTCCGGGGGAGGCCGAATTGCTCCACGGCGAAGGCGATGACGGCCAGGTCGTCCCGGAATTCGCGCTCGAAGCGCCGGACGTCGCCGACATAGTCGCTCCCCTTGAGGAAGGCGCCGGAAAATTTCGGGGCGAGAGTCTCGACCGGGACCCGCTCCAGGCCGAGGGCGGCCATGATGAGGAGGAGTTCGACCGGGGTCTGGGGAACGGCCGCCTCGTCGACCGATATCTCGGTGACGAAGGTCCCCTCCCCCTTCCTGTCCGCAATATGCCGGTAGACCCCGGCCGCCGCCGCTACGGCCCGGAGATACTTCCGGGCGAACGTCCCGAGCGCCGCGTCGGTGATCTCGACCGGCGCCGAGGCGCCCGGGATGTCGAGGCTCCCCCGGTAGGGCTCCATGGCCCGGAGAAAGAGGGCGGGGTCTTCCGGCGCCTTCCCGATGAAATCGGCGACGTCGATGGTGTAGAAGTCGCACCAGGGGAGGTAGCGGTCCACCGTTTCCATCCCGATGTGATCGGCGTCCACGCAATAGGCCTTGTCCCAGCCACGGGCGCGCACTGCCTCGTCCGCCGCCCGCCGCTGGTGTTCCGGCCCGGTACCGACGATCAGGTGCTCCCGCTCCGACTTGTTCCACACCGGGACCAGGGAGAGCCCGCGGGCCGCCGCCTTCTCGAGCGCCGCGAGCTGGGCCGCCCCCTGGCAGCCGAAGCGGTCGCCGATGCCGATCGAGTATTTCTCAAAGTTCACGGCTTCCTCCTCGCCCGTCAGCGGCCGGAACCGGGGGTCCAGCCGTTCCCCAGCCCGTAGGGGAGGGTCACGAAAGGAAAGGCCTCCACGTGGCGGATCAGCCCGTCGCGGATGGCGAAGGTTTCCATGGTCACGAGGTTCTGCAGCATCCCCGGGGGCGCCCCCGGCGCCGCCTTCCGGCTCGTCCCGTCATGGATGAAGAGCGGGAAGCTGGCGGCCAGCCCCTTCTGCTCGTCGAGGATCAGGACGCGCCGCGGCCGGATGCGCTTCATGTAGGCGAAGGTCCCGGTGTCGATCTGCTCCGCGCACGTCATCATGCTGAACTTCAGCATTTCGGGGTCGGTCGGGACAAAGGGGGCGGGCATCATGCGGCCGCCCGGCGGCGGGTGGTTGACGGTGCGGTAGCCGTTTTCGTGGCGCACGCAATCGTCGGCGAAGGCGCCGATCTTCCCGTTGTCCCCCTCCAGGGCGTCGAAATAGGAGTTTGCCGCGCGGTAGAGCAGGTCGCGCGAGGTCCTTCGCGCGGGGGGGACGTCGTCCGTCAGAACCGGCAGCGGCGTCGTCAGGAGCGGCAGCGCCGCATCGTCGATGCTCTTCTCGAAACCGGAGTTACGCACGTAGAGGTGTTCGATCTCCTGGATCCTCCCGCGGTCCACCTTGAGCCGGACGGCCACGAGCGCGTGCTGCCCCTCGATCTCGAGCCGTGCCTGCAGGGCGACCTGGCCCGCGACCGGGTCGGCGACATGGATCCCGAAACCGGTCGGCTCCACCTTCGATCGCCAGAGGACGCCCTCGCCCACATCGATGACGCCGGTGTTTTCGGTCATCCGCACGTCGACCGCGAGCGGGGGGACCGCTTCGGGGTCCCGCCGGTAGACGGCGTTCATGTAGCCGTCGATGATCGCAACCAGGCACGCCCGGTCGCATTCCCTGAGGGCGGCCGGGTTCCACTCCGGCTCCGCGGCCGGCAGCGCGCCCGCGGCCAGGCCCAGCATCCCGATAACAACGCAAATCACGCTCGTTCTGTTCATGGCTTCTCCCCCGTATTTGGGAAAACGAAAACCTGGCTGAGGGCCGGGTAGAGGCGGCGGTAGGCCTGGTACTGCTCCCCGAGGAGCGCGGCGGCTTCCGGCTGCGGAGCGATGACCCTCTCGACGCGCACGACTTCGGCGCACGCGGCGTCGACGCTGGGCCATCTCCCCGCCCCGACCGCGGCCAGAATGGCGGCGCCGTAAGCCGCGCCCTCCTCCGCCGCGACCGTCTCTACCTCGTGGCCGTAGACGTCGGCCTGGACCTGGCGCCACAGGGGGCTGCGCGCCCCGCCCCCCCCGAGCCGGATCTTGTGGACCGGAGTCCCCATTTCGGCAAACAGGGTGAAGGTGTCCTTGAGGCTGAAGGCGACCCCCTCGAGAATGGCGCGCACGACGTGCCCCCGGGTGTGGGACGCGGTGAGCCCTACCAGCGCGGCCCGCGCATTGGGGTCGAGGTGGGGCGTGCGCTCCCCCATCAGGTAGGGGGCCCACAGGAGCCCGTCCGCCCCGGGCGGGACCTGCGCCGCCTCCTTGGTCAGCCGCTCGTAGGGGTCGCGGGCGTCGTCGGGACCGGCGCCGAACCGGTCGCGGAACCAGCGCAGGCTGAGGCCCGCCGCCTGCGTCACCCCCATGACGTGCCAGCGCCCCGGCACGGCGTGGCAGAAGGTGTGGAGCCGCCCCCGCGCGTCGAGCGCCGGCCGGTCGGTGGCGGCGAACACCACCCCCGAGGTCCCGATCGTCGCGCTGACGGCCCCGGGGGCGACGATGCCCATGCCTATGGCACCGGCCGCCTGGTCCCCCGCCCCGGCGACCACGGGGGTGCCCGCCTTGAGACCCGTGGCCAGTTCCCCGGCCGCGCTCACCCGGCCGCAGACCGCCTGCGATTCATAAAGTCGGGGAAGGAGCGCGGCATCCATCTCCGCGGCGTCCAGGACCTCGCGCGACCAGGCGCGCGCGGCCACGTCGAGTAGCAGCGTCCCGGAAGCGTCCGCGACATCGATCGCCCGCTCCCCCGTCAGGCGGAAGCGGACATAGTCCTTCGGGAGCATGACCGAGCGGACGCGGCGCCAGTTTTCCGGCTCCCGCTCCCGCACCCAGAGGAATTTGGTCAGGGTGAAATTGGGGAGCGCGGGGTTGCACGTCAGCCGGATCAGCCGCTCGGCCCCCACCCGCTCGGTGAAGGCGCGGCACTGCGCCTCCGTCCTCACGTCGCACCAGATCAGCGCCGGCCGCACCACGGCGTCGGCCGCGTCGAGCATCACGGCGCCGTGCATCTGCCCCGAAAAGCCGACGCACCCGACCGCCTCCCCGCCGATGCCCGCCGCGGCGAGCACCCGGCGCACCGCGACCCCCGCCGCGCGCCACCAGTCCCCGGGGTCCTGTTCCGCCCACCCGATTTCGGGCGACGCGAAGGGCGCGTGTTCCTCGGTGGCCGAGCCGGCGATCGCGCCGGTTTCGTCCAGAATCAGGGCCCGGGTCCCCCCCGTGCCGACATCTATCCCCAGAAAATACATGGCCCATCCCCCGGGATTTCGAATTTCCTTAACCTTGGCTTGAACGAAGTGCTATAGTACCACGCATTTACAAGATTCGAAACAATCCCTTGCCCGCGGCGGGAAGGCGGAGACGGATATGAGTGAAGAGCTGCTGCTGCACGAAGACCGGCTGTTCCCCCCCGACCCGGCGGTACGCGCCGTCGCGCGCCGCCTTTATGCCGAGGTCCGGGACCTGCCGATCATCAGCCCCCACGGGCACACCGACCCCCGCTGGTTCGCCGACAACACACCCTTCCCCGACCCCGCCTCGTTCCTGATCGTCCCGGACCATTACATCTACCGCATGCTCTACAGCCAGGGGGTGGCGCTGGAGGAGCTGGGCGTCCCGGAAGCCGACGGCCGGAAACCCGGGGTGGACCCGCGCGCCGTCTGGCGCCTCCTGGCCTCGCACTGGCACCTGTTCCGGGGCACCCCCACCCGCAGCTGGCTCGACCATACCTTCCACGAGGTGTTCGGCGTCCGGGAGCGCCTCTCCCCCGCGTCGGCGGACCGGATCTACGACGCCGTCGCCGAAAAGCTCGCCAGCCCGCGGTTTCTGCCGCGCGCCCTGTTCGAGCGCTTCCACATCGAGGTCCTGGCCACGACCGAGTCGCCGCTCGATCCCCTGGAGCACCACCGCAGACTCCGCGCGGGGGGGTGGAAGGGGCGCGTCGTCCCCACCTTCCGTCCCGATCCCGTCGTCGATCCGGAATTCGAGGGGTTCCGGGAAAACGTCGCCCGGCTCGGGGAGCTGACGGGGGAGGACCCCGGGTCGTGGGCCGGCTACCTGCGGGCGCTCGAAAACCGCCGCCGTCATTTCGCCTCCCAGGGCGCCACGGCCACCGATCACGGGCACGAGACGGCGGCCACCGCCGACCTCTCGCGCCCCGAGTGCGAAAAGCTGTTCGCGCGGGCGCTCGAGGGATCGGCGACGCCCGAAGAGGCCGAGACGTTCCGCGCCCAGATGCTGACCGAAATGGCGCGGATGAGCCTCGAGGACGGACTGGTGATGCAGATCCACCCCGGATCCTGCCGCAACCACAACCGCGCGCTCTTCCTGCGCTACGGCCGGGACAAGGGGGCCGACATCCCCGTGCCCACCGACTACGTGCGCGCGCTCAAGCCGCTGCTCGACCGCTTCGGTAACGAGCCGCGCCTGACGGTCATCCTCTTCACCCTGGACGAGTCGACCTACTCGCGCGAGCTGGCGCCGCTGGCCGGCCACTACCCCGCGCTCCGGCTGGGGCCGGCCTGGTGGTTCCACGACAGCCCGGAGGGGATGCGGCGCTACCGCCGGCTCACCACGGAAACCGCCGGCTTCTACAACACGGTCGGCTTCAACGACGACACCCGGGCCTTCCCGTCCATCCCCGCCCGCCACGACGTGGCGCGCCGCGTCGATTGCGGGTACCTGGCCGAACTGGTGACGGAGCACCGGCTGTGCGAGGACGAGGCGCGGGAGACGGCCATCGACCTCGCCTGCCGCCTGGCGCGGCGGGCCTACCGGTTCTGACGCGCGGGGCACGAACCTTGACGGACTGACGGAGGAAGCACGATGCGACTGAGGACCCTGCCGATTTTCCTCACCTTCTTCCTCATGGGGCTGGCGGACGCCATGGGCCCCATGTCCGACGGCGTCCGGAAGCAGTACGAGCTCAGCAACCTGCTCGCCACCCTGCTCCCCTTCTTCGTCTACATCTCCTTCGCCCTTTTCAGCCTCCCCGGGGGCCTCCTGGCCGCCCGGATCGGCAAGAAGAGACTCCTGATGCTGGGGCTGGGGCTCAACGCCGCCGCGCTGCTGATCCCGTCGCTCCGGGTGCCGGGCTTCGCGCTCCTCCTCGGGTGCATCTTCCTCCTCGGGGTCGGGACCGCCTTCCTGCAGGTGGCGGGCAACCCCATCATGCGCGACGTCAGCCCCGCGGGGGCCTACGGCCGGAACCTGAGCTTCGCCCAGGGGATCAAGGGGATCGGGAGCACCGCCTCCACCTATCTCACCAGCGCCATCGTCTCCGTCGCCCTCCTGGCCGGCATGGGCTGGCGGGGGATCTTCCCCCTCTTTTTCGTCCTCATGCTCCTGGCCCTGGTCGCGGTGGCGTCTCTGCGGGTCGACGAGACCCGGGCGGAGACCCCCCCGAACCTCCGCTCCAGCCTGGCGCTGCTCCGGCAGCCCGTGTTCCTGCTTGCGGTGGGCGGCATCTTCCTCTATGTCGGCGCGGAATCGTGCCTGGGCCGCTTCCTCAAACCGACGCTCCAGGGCCTGGGCCTCGACGACCTGGCCGCCAACCGGTACGGCCCCGCCCTCTTCTTCCTCCTGCTGACCGTCGGCCGCCTGGCCGGGAGCGCCCTGCTCACCCGGATGAGCCCGCGCACCTGCTTCCGCCTCTCCGCCCTCGTGGGGCTGTTGGGGACAACCGCCCTCCTGACGGGCGGCGGCGGACTGGCCATCGCGGGAGTGGTCGCCGCGGGTCTCGGGTTCGCCAACATCTGGCCGATGCTCTTTTCCATCACCGTCGAAAAGAAGCCGGAATGCGCGAACGAACTGAGCGGGCTCATGTGCATGGCCATCTCCGGCGGCGCGCTCCTGCCGCTGCTGATGGGGTGGCTGGTGGACCTCGGCTGGGGCCCGGCGGCCTTCATCGTTCCCGCCGCCTCATTCGTTTACCTGTTCCTCCTTTCGCTCAAGGGGAGGTCGGAAGCCGCCGCATAGCCTCCGCCTGAATCTCCATGCCGAACGGGGGGCGGGTGTGATACGGTAGGGGGCCTCGGATTTCCCGGATTCTGTCTCAAGGAGCCGTCATGGATCTCTCAAGCGACCCCCGCATCGTGCTGACGCTCGACGCCGGCGGGACCAGTTTCCGCTTTTCGGCGATGCAGGGCGGCCGGCAGGTGACGGAGAGCATCGCCATGCCGTCCCGCGGGGACGACCTCGACCGGTGCCTCTCGGGGATCGTGGAGGGGTTTGACCTCGTCCGGGCGCGTTGCGCCGCGATGCCCGCGGCCATCAGCTTCGCCTTCCCCGGCCCCGCGGACTACCCCCGCGGCATCATCGGCGACCTGGGCAACCTGCCGGGCTTTCGCGGCGGGGTCGCGCTCGGCCCGATGCTCGAGGAACGCTTCGCCGTCCCCGTCTACATCAACAACGACGGGGACCTGTTCGCCTACGGCGAAGCGATCGCGGGGTTGCTCCCCCACGTGAACGCGCTCCTGGAGGAGTCGGGGAGCCCGCGCCGCTACCGGAACCTTCTCGGCGTGACCCTGGGGACGGGCTTCGGCGGGGGGATCGTCATCGACGGCCGGCTCCTGGCCGGGGACAACTCCATCGCGGGGGAGGTCTGGCTGCTGCGCCACAAGCTCGAGCGGGAAAGGAACGCGGAGGAGGGGGTGAGCATCCGCGCCGTGCGCCGCGCCTATGCGGCCGCCGCCTGCATCCCCCCCGGGGAGGCGCCCGACCCCGAGGCCATCTTCGAAATCGGGATGGAGCGGAGGGCGGGGAACGCCCCCGCGGCGCGCGAGGCGTTCCGCCGCCTGGGGGAGGTCGCCGGCGACGCCATGGCCCAGGCCCTCACCCTGGTGGACGGGCTGGCCGTCATCGGCGGGGGAATGTCGGGCGCGTGGCCCCTCTTCCTGCCGGCCCTGGTCGCGGAACTCAACGGCGCCTACACCGCTCCCGACGGCCGGCGCTTCCGGAGGCTGGCCTCCACGGCCTGCGACCTGGAGGATCCCGCCCAGGCCCGCGCCTTCCTGGCTGGGGACCTCTGCACGGTCCGCGTTCCCGGAAGCCGGAGGGAGATGGAGTACGACCCGACGCCCCGGATCGGCGTCGGCCTCTCGCGCCTGGGCACGAGCGGGGCGACCATGCTCGGCGCCTACGCCTTCGCGCTCGCCCGGCTCGACGGCAAGGGATGACGGCCGGGACGACGTCTGGAGGAACCTGTGGATCATTTTGCCGCCGCGGCCTCCACGGCCCTGGCAGGCGTGGATAGGAGGAGGATGTGATGGCGGGAAAACCGGACAACTGGAACACACTGACTGCGGAGCAGAAGAGACAATACCGGCTCGATGCCTGGGTGCGGGGGGACGGCATCGAGTTCGACGGCCCGGAAGCGGCGGCCGCCTACCGGCAGCGGGCCCAAAGGTTCCGGGACACCCTCGAGCTTCGCGTCCCCGACCGGGTTCCGGTCGCGGGGCTGGGCGGCGCCTTCATCTACCGCCGGATGGGGATCCCCCAGAAGGCGACCATGTACGACCGCTGGGAGGAAGCCGCCGCCGCGGTCGTCAAGTTCCAGCAGGACTTCCAGCCCGACAGCGCCACGGCCACCTTCATGATGTCGGGGCCCTCCATGGAGTTTCTGGGGCAGACCAGCATGAAATGGGCCGGGTGCGGCCTCCCCGACGACGTGCAGTACCAGTACGTCGAGCAGGAGTACATGAAGGGGGACGAGTACGACGCCTTCCTCCTGGACCCCTCCGACTACGTCATGCGCCGCTTCATGCCGCGGATGTACACGTCGCTCAAGGGCCTCGGGAAGATGCCCTGGTTCGGGAGCGACGGCATCCAGATCGGCGGGAGGGTGTTCGCCGCGATGCTGGACCCCGGCGTGCAGGAGGCGCTCGCCGTCATGAAGAAAGCGGCGGAGATGTCGCTCCAGCCGCTCCGGGTGACGATGGCCACCTCCGCCCGGCTCGGCGCGATGGGGTACCCGCAGTTCTTCCTCGGGTTCGGCGCCGCCCCGTTCGACATGCTGGGGGACACCCTGCGCGGCACGCGGGGGATCCTGACCGACCTCTACCGCTGCCCCGAAAAGGTGATCCGGGCGTGCGAGAAGATCCTGGAGCTGACCCCGGTCCCCGACGTCCCCATCGGCGCCCCGCCGCTGGTCATGATGCCGCTGCACAAGGGGGACGACACGCACATCTCCCTCGCCCAGTTCGAAAAATTCTACTGGCCCACCTTCAAGGAGATCATGCTGCGGATGATCGAAGACGGCCTGATCCCCGCCCCGTTCGCCGAAGGGTGCTACACCAAGCGGCTGCCGTACCTGACCCAGCTTCCCGAGGCGTCGGTCCTCTGGTTCTTCGACCGGACCGACATGCACCGGGCCAAGGACGTCCTCGGCGGCCACAGCCCCATCATGGGCAACGTCCCCATCACCATGATCGCCACCGGGACGCCGGAACAGGTGAAGGCGTGCTGCAAGGATCTGATAGATTATTGCGGCAAGGGGGGGGGGTACATCCTCTGCTCGGGAACGCAGCTGGACGACGCCCGGGAGGAAACGGTCCGGGCCATGATCGATTTCACCAAGGAATACGGGGTCTATCGCTAGCCCGCCCGCGGTTCCTTTGAGGAGACATTGTTGACCAGCCGGCCGATCAGGCGGGCCAGGTCGACCGGGGTGTGGTCGAATTCGACCCCGAACCGCCCCTTGCCGCTCCCGCTCATCCCCGCGTGCCACCGCCGGACCTTCCCCTCGATCGTCAACGGCCGCTCCAGCGGGCCGGAGAGGAGGGTCAGGCTGATGCGGCTCCCCCCCGGGGGGAGAAAGGCGGAGGAGACATAGGCCCCCTTGAGGGAAAGGTCGATCACGACCCCCTCCCTGGACGTGCCCGAGGCGTCGAAGCGGCAGTCGAGGCACGTGGCGATGCGGGACAGGTTGCGGCGATCCTGGGCTACGCGGCTCCGGCTGTGCATGATTCCCCCCGATGAGGTGCCTGATCGGCAAAAAGCGGGGGCGGCTTTAGGGCTTGCCGATATCCTCGTTCCAGAGCCCCGGGTTCGCGGCGATGAACTCCCTCATCAGCCGGACGCACTCCGCGTCGTCCAGGATCGCCAGTTCCATCCCGCGCGAGCGCAGGTAGTCCTCCGGGCCCCGGAAGGTCCGGTTCTCCCCGATCACGATCAGGGGTATCCCGTAGAGGAGGGCGGCGCCGCTGCACATGTCGCAGGGCGAGAGGGTGGTGTAGAGCGCGGAGGAGGCGTAGTCCCGGGCCGACAACCTGCCGGCGCTTTCCAGGGCGTCCATCTCCGCATGCAGGATCGCGCTCCCCCGCTGCACCCTCCGGTTATGCCCCCTCCCCGCGATCTTCCCGCCGACCACCAGCACGGAACCGATCGGGATCCCCCCTTCCGCCAGGCCTTTTTCGGCCTCCTCGATCGCCGCCCGCATGAATGCGTCCATCATCTTCCCCCTTTCGCCTGGCCCGGATCGACCCACCCCCCCCGGCGGCTTCGAGCACCGGTTCGAGTTCGGAGAGATCGGCGATCTCCCAGTCCGGGACGACACCGCCGGACGGGGCCGCGCCCGCACGGTTGACCCAGACCGCCCGCATCCCCGCGCGCTGCGCCGCGGCGATGTCGGTGACGGGGTTGTTGCCGATCATGAGCGCGGCGCGGGGCGCGGCCCCGAGCCGCTCGAGCATGAGGCCGTAGATCCGCGGGTCGGGCTTGCCGAATCCGATGTCGCCCGAAATCAGGATCTCCCGAAAGTATCCCGCGATCCCCGCCCCCTCGATCTTGCGCCGCTGGAGGTCCGCGGCTCCGTTGGTGAGGAGCCCGAGGGCATAGCCTTCCAGTTTCCGCAGGGCGGGGAGGGTATCGGGGTAGATGACGTGGAGCCGGCGCCGCAGGCGCGGGAAGGCCTCGGCCATCTCCCCGGCCAGGGCGGGGTCGTCGACTCCGTGCCGGCGGAGGGCCGTCTGCCACGACTGGAACCGATAGACCGGAGCCCAGGAGCGCAGCCGCTCCAGCTCCGGCCCCGGACCGGTGAACTCGGCCCACATCCCTTCCCACGAACTGATCCCCACCCGCTTGCAGTAGGGGTGCTCCGGGAACGCGTACCAGCGCTCGCGGCACGCCTTGCGCAGCGTCAGGTGGAGCGCACGGGGGTCGATCCGATACCGCTCCCGGGCCGGTTCACCCGCCGCGACGAAGGCCGCCTCGGCCGAACTCTCCTCGGCCATCAGGGTGTCGTCCAGGTCGAAGACCAGGGTGGAAAGCGCGGATTTCATGCGTCCATGATTATAACACGCCTCCCGACGGGCGCCGGGATGCGGGAGGGTCAGGCGATATTCCAGCCGGCGCGGGCGGCGCCGCACTCGGCGGCAAGAAGGGTGGAGAACCTTTCGGCCGCGGCCTCGAGGAGGGCCGCGCTCTCACCGGCGGGAGCGTAGACGACGGCCACGACGGCGCGCGTCGCCTCCCGGGTTTTGGTGGTCATGGAATCCTTGACCGGGTTCCCGCACGGCACCCAGAGTTCCCCCTGCCGCCGACAGACGCACAGGAGGTCTTCCAGCCCGATCTCCTGTCCCGAGGGGTTGAACACGTACGATTCCCGCGCCCTTCCGCGCCGCAGGCGCAGGGAGTGGCCCGTGAGGTCCAGGTCGAAGACGCTGGCGGGGTAGCCCGACTGGAGGCTCACGGCGTTGTTGGCGTCCACGGGCGGGTTGACCAGGGGGAAATCCCCCCCGAGGGCGGCGGCCAGGAGATACTCGCTCGCCGGCTTGCTCCGCCCCGAGGGCTTGAAGCGCCCGTGCCGCAGCATCCCGCGCACGGCCGCGCGGCGCCCGGCGTCGAGAAACCCTTCCCCGGCGGCGCGCACCCGCTCGAGCAACTCGGCAATGTACGTGGGGACGGCCGCGGTCGGCGCGCAGCCCGGGAGTTCCAGTCCCCAAACCAGGGCCGCGCGCACCGTCCCCGGTCCCAGCCCGGGATCGATTTCGAGCGTCGGAATCTCCATGGTTGCACTCCCCGAAAAACCTGTTTCCATCAGAAGGAATACTTCAGGGCGATCTCGATCTCCCGGGCGTCGTCCGCCCCCGAGATCACGCCGAAGGTGGGGGAGTTGATGAAATTCCCCGGCTGGTCGAAATTCACGTGGTTGAAGGCGTTGAAGAACTGCACCCGGAACTCGAGCAGGTTGCCCGAGCGGGTGACGGGCGTGGTCTTCATGACGCTGATGTCCCACTGGGTCGAACCGGGGGACAGGAGAACGTTCCGGCCCGAGTTGCCGAACCATCTCCCTTCGGGCCCGCCGTAGTCGGGTATGCGGAAGTCGGCGGTCTCGAACCACTTGTCGATCGACCGCTCCGACTTGGGAAGATTCCCCTCCCCGATCCGGTCGGGACGGTCGCCCCAGACGCCGTCGTTGTTGGGGTCCCCGAAAATCTCCGGGCTGAAGGGGCTCCCGCTCATGATGTTGGTAATCCCCGAAATCCGCCACCCTTCGAGCAGCACCCCGAGCCTGCCCGCCCAGCGGGTAGACAACAACCTGTCCTTCCCCAGCGGCAGGTCGAGGATGTAGTTCAGGTTGAACGACTTGGTCGGGAAGAATCCATAGAGCGAGCGCTCGGCGCCGAGGTCGCGGGGATTGTTCGGGTTGGCGAAGGTCCAGCTGTAGGCGTCGCTGATCGCGCGCCCCCAGGTGAAATTCGCCTGGAGCGAAAAGAAGTCGGTCAGGCGCCGGGTCACCCGGGCATTCATTTCGTTATTGGTATAGGTGGCGTCGCTCTTGAGGATTTCGAAGATCCCGTAGTCGGGGTTCGGCCGCCGCGGCTGGATCGGCTCGCCGGCGGGGGCGGGCAGGGGGACGTTCCCGGGGACCACGCGGTAGAAGCGGGTGGTGATCCGCCCCGAATACTTCAATTCCATGCTCCAGTTGCTCAAAAACTCGTACTGCAGCGCCACCTCCCGGTTCTGCATGAAGGAATTTCGCAGCTCCGGATCGGCCGCCGTGAAACTGAGCGCGGGGAGGGCGGCCGATTCGAAGGGATCGGCGATATCGAGGTCGGGCCGTACCGGGGATTCCGCCTTCTGGACATAGAAGAACGGGTAGTTCCGCCCCATGTAGGTCAGGGCCTGGAAGGTGTTCATCGAGCTGTGTCCGATGCTGTAGGACGCCCGCAGCACCAGCCGGTTGTTGCCGAAGGGGCTGTAGGCCACGCCGAAGCTCGGCTGCCAGTCGTTCTTGTCGTCGTAGGCCGCGTGCCCCGGGTCCAGGTCGAGCCCCAGCTCCCGGGCCCGGGAGCTGCCGGTCACGACGACCTCCCCGTCCCGCGGCGCTTCCTGCACCAGCGGGTAGAAGAACGACACGTTGTCGCGGGTGGAGTGGAAGAAGGGGGAATAGCTGTAGGCGAGCCCCATCGTGAGGGTGAAGTTGGGGCTCAGTTTCCAGCTGTCGTTCAGGTAGAGGCGCCAGGAGCGTTTTCTCAGGTCGGCCCGGTCCGAGCCGACGCCCCGGGCCGCGGTGTAGGGGATTCCCAGGAGGAAATCGGCGAAGGCATCCCCCGTGAACTGGCCCGAAAACCCGAACTGCCCGCGGCGGGTGCCCCAGGTCCTCATGTCGTTGTATTGATTGACATTCAGGCTCCCCCCCAGGGAGAGGGTGTGCTCCCCGCTCACGTAGGTATAGCCGGCGCTGAGGGAATAGCCGTTCTGGTTGAAGCTCTCGGGCGAGGGGCTCACGAAGCTGGCCATCGACATCGACCCGATCCCGGAATAGCCGAGGATCTCCATCTCCGGGTACCCCTCGTCCATCGGGTCGAGCACCCCGACGCCGGCGATCCCGATCGAATCGAGCAGCCCTTCCTGGAAAGCCTGGTCCGAGGTCTGCAGGCTGGAGAAGCGGTCGAACCCCACCTTCAGGCTGAACACCTTGTTCGGGCTGAAGGAGTGGCTCAGATCGATCGCAACCTCCTGGTCCCTCTCGTCAACCTCGTTGCCGAAGGCGGGAAGGGCGGAGACCAGCCGCCGCACGCCGTCGCTGATTTCGTAGGTGCCGAAGACCTTGGTCTGCGGGCTCCATTCGTAATCGATCCTGGTGGAGACGGTGTCGCGGTTCTCCACGGAGGGCTGGTTGTTGACGTAGTTGCGCACCGGGTCGTCCCGGTTGGGATCGGGAAAGAGCCCGAGCAGCCGGGAGGCCACCGGGTGGATGCGCTCCTCGGGGATCCGGTTGCCCACAAAGGGCTCGCCCGTGAAGGGGTCGATCAGTTGCCGCCCGGGGACGGCGCTGAAGTCCCCCTGTTTCATGGCGTCGGTGGGGACCAGGGAGAGGAGGGTCGAGCCCCGGATCACCCGCAGGCCGTCATAGCTGCCGAACACCTTCAGCCTCGAGGTGATCGAAGCCCCCAGGCTTACGCCGAACTGGTTGCGCTTGAATTCGGGCAGCTTCTGCCCCACCGGGTCGAAGAAATTGCGGGCGTCGAAATTGTCGTTGCGGTGGTATTCGTAGACCGAGCCGTAGATTTTCCCCCGCTTTCGGACCGAAAAGGGGTTGACGATCAGGGCGGTCGATTCGTCCCTGACCGGGCCCTCCGGCTGCCACTCGGTCCCCAGTCTCAACCGGAAGGACTTGATCTGCTGCAGGCCCGGCGACAGCGAGCGTTCCCCTTCGTCTTTGAAAAGTCCCCCGTCGAGTCCGGGTGGGGACTCGACGGTCCCCGCGTCGGGGGCGTCGGCCGTCGCCTCCGGTTCCTGTCCGGAAGCGGCCGCGCACAGTGGGGCCAAACATAACACCAGCGCCATCAGCGCAAAACGCATAAGCATGAAAAATCCTGCAAGAGGGAAAACCAGGGTTGACGGGTTCGGGGACCGGGGGTCAGAAAACAAGCTGGTCGCCGACCCTCATCGGCTTGACCTCGAACTTCGCGTACAGGCGGGATTCGGTCCCCGGGACATCCAGCAGCTCGAGGGTGATGTTGGGGCAATGCTCCCCGATCACGGGGACCCCGTCGACTTCACGGGGGAAGACGAATTTGGCCCCGACGCTCTCCTCCTGGTGCGGAAAATAGGCGATGAGTTCCACCTGGGGGCATGACGGGGTGGAGAGAAAGGCCTTGCTCCTGAGGGTCTCGACGGTCTCGCTCTGGAAGAAACGCCGGATGGCGCTCTCCTCGTTCGGGTCGTTGGAGCGAAAACCGACACTCAGGACGATGAAGCGCGACACGTCCATGTCGAGGTTGCCCGCCTGGAGCGCCTCGAACCGCCGCTTCTCCTCCGGCTTCATCCGGTCGTACCCGTGCTGGATCTGCTGGATCCGGGCGTAGGCCTCGCGCACCGGCCGGGCGGAAAGGAACCTCACGTAGAAGGTGTTGTAGATCTCCTTCTCCCCCGAAATGCCGCTCCCCACTCCGCGGATGACGCGGGTGAAGGTCTCCTGGCGCGCCCAGGGGGAATCGTTCAGGAGCTTGACCGCCCCTTCGAGTGACCATTTGCTGAAATTTTCGTGCCCGCCCCAGGAGGTCGCGGAAAACGCCAGCAGCGGGAAAAAGATAGCCACGAGAGAAGCTTTGATCATGGAATGCACGCAACCCCTTATATCTGAGTAATTTACATCTTCAATAAACAGAATGTCCCACCAGGCCCGGACCCTCCGTTCCAATTAAGACATACGACGCCGGGACCGCGTTGTTTCGCTTTCGGCCCGGTCGTGAAAAAACCGGCTCAAATCGCCCGGTCCTCATTAGATAGACAGGAGGATACCATGCGGCTCTCGTTCGATCGCGGCACCCTTCTGCTCCCGGGGGACCTCGGGGGTGCGGAAAGCCTCCCGGGGGTGCGGTGGGACGCGCGCGTGGGCGCCTGGCGCGCTCCCGCCTGCGCCTACCCGGAGCTCCGCCGCGAACTCCGGAGCCGCCGCATCCCCTTTTGCGACGAGGCCCTCCCCCCGTTGCCCCCCCCGCCGGCGGTGGCGGCGCCCGAACTGCGCCCCTACCAGGCCGCCGCGCTCGCCGCATGGGAGGCTTCCGGGCTGAGGGGCATCCTCTCCCTCCCCACCGGCGCCGGGAAGACGCGCGTCGCGGTCGCGGCGATGGCCCGGACCGGGCTGCGCACCCTCTGCCTCGTCCCCACCCGCGCCCTGATGGCGCAATGGGTCGAAACTCTCCGGGCCATCCCGGCCCTTCCCGTCGGGGAGTTCGGCGACGGGCGCCGGACCGAGGGGCCGGTCACCGTCGCCACCTTTTCGAGCGCCCGGCGGCATATGGAAACGCTGGGGAACCGCCATTCCCTCCTGGTGATCGACGAGGTGCACCACCTCGGCGCCGGGCTCGGGGAGGAGATCCTCGAGATGTCCACCGCCGGGGCGCGGCTGGGGCTGAGCGCCACCATGCCCGAGGACCCCCGCCGGGTCGGCCGCCTCGAAGCCCTCGTCGGCCCGGAAATCTACCGCGCTCGGGTGGAGGAACTGGCCGGCCGCTGGCTCGCCCCCTACAGCCTGGTCACCATTTCGGTGGGGCTCTCCCCCCGGGAACGGGAGGCCTACCAGTTCGAGCTGGCCGTCTTCCGCCCCTTCTGCCGGGAGTTTTTCGACCGCTCCCCCGGGGCCGGCTGGGAGGACTTCACACGCTTCGCCCTCCGCAGCGACGAGGGGAAAAGGGCGCTGGCCTCCTGGCGCCGTTCCCGGAAAATCATCCATTACACCGAGGAAAAGCGCCGGATCGTCGGCGCCCTCCTCGGGGAGCACCGGGACTCGCGCGTTTTGGCCTTCACGGCCGACAACGACGCCGCCTACGCGATCGCGCGCGAGCACCTCGTCCAGCCGGTCACCTGCGACATCGGCCGCCGGGAGCGGCGCCTGGCGCTCGAGCGCTTCGCCGCCGGGGAGTTGCGGGTCCTGGTCAGCGCCCGGGT